>JABHWT010000293.1 GCA_018657645.1 Halieaceae bacterium
CCCACTCCATGGCCTGGCTAATCCCCACTATTCTGGGCAGAAACCAACTACTGCAAGCCTCCGGAACAATGCCGCGCCGTGCAAAGACAAAACCCATTTTTGATTTCTCGCTCGCCAGGCGAATATCCATGGGCAGAACCGAGGTCACTCCAATACCCACTGCCGGTCCATTGATAGCGGCGATCAGCGGCTTGGTGCACTGAAAAATGCGCAAGGTGACCCGGCCGCCGCTGTCTCGCGGCACGCCTTTCTCGGAATCCGATCCAGTACTGTCACCTGCATCAAAAGTATCTGCACCCCCACTGAGATCGGCGCCGGCACAAAACCCCCGCCCCGCACCGGTCACTATAACGGCCCGAATGGCATCATTGGCATCGACTTCATCCAATACCTCCAGCCAGTCGTGCATCATCTGGTTGGTGAACGCATTAAGGCGCTCGGGTCTGTTCAGGGTGATGGTGAAGATGCCGTCCCGAAGGTCAGTTAGCAGGGTCTTGTAGCTCATTCGATCTCCTTCTTGATGTGGTTTTGCCGGCCCCCATTGGCACCGGAATGAGGCTGCAGATCATGGCACCGAGCTTCTGGCTTGGCAAGCGGACAACACCCGGGGTGGAAAGATCGCTAGTGAAGAATCGTCCTTGATGGTGGTAGAATGCGCGCTCCATTTTCTATGCAGCAGCCACCATGACATCACTTTATTCTCCCCTCAGTTTCACTCGCGGCCCGCAGATGAAAAACCGCTTCATGCTGGCACCTCTTACCAATACCGAAAGTGCGGACGATGGCACCTTGTCCGAGGCCGAGTTCAACTGGGTCACTATGCGCGCCGAGGGCGGTTTTGGTCTTACCATGACCTGCGCCGCCAACGTACAGGCTTCTGGACAGGGCTTTCCCGGCCAATTGGGAATCTATGACGACAGACATATACCCGGCTTAACCCGTCTGGCGCAGGGCATCAAAACGCGAGACAGTATTGCCATTGTGCAAATACACCACGCGGGTATGCGCTCGCCTGCCAAGGTCATTGGAACTGCGCCCCGTTGCCCCTCGGACAATGAAAAAACCGGGGCCATCGCACTCACCACTGTCGAGGTTGAACAACTGGTGCAGGATTTTGTGAGAGCAGCCCAACGCGCCGAGCAATCTGGATTCGACGGTATCGAAATTCACGGCGCCCATGGCTATATGATCGGCCAGTTCCTGAGCCCTTCGATTAACCTGCGACAGGATCAATACGGTGGCTCGCCGGAAAACCGGGCCCGTATCCTGTTTGAAATTATCGAGGGCATTCGCAGTGCGTGCAGCGACAATTTTATGCTTGGCGTGCGCATATCACCCGAGCGCTTTGGCGTCCGTATGGGCGAGGCTCTGGTTCTGGCCCAGCAGTTATTGTTGGATGAGCGAATTGATTTCCTCGACATGTCCCTGTGGGACATCTTCAAGGAGCCCGAGGAAGAAGAGTTTAAAGGGCGTAGCTTAATATCGTATTTTACTGAGCTTCAGCGCGGCAATGTGCGCCTGGGTGTGGCCGGCCAGATCCGGACCCCGGAACTGGCGCACCAGACTATGGAGCAGGGGGTCGATTGGCTGATGTTGGGGCGCGCGGCGCTCCTCCATCACGATTTTCCCAACCGCATGCAGGCCGATGAAGGCTTTACCCCAATGTCACTGCCAGTGTCCGCCGAGTACCTGCGCAGTGAGGGAATGGGAGAGAAGTTCATTACTTATATGCGTACATGGGACTATTTTGTGGCCGATTGAAATTCAACTGTCCCCCTGCTTAACCTCGCTGAACGGGATTCCCTTGTCCACCCGCACTTCCTGTGGCATACCCAATACCCTTTCGGCGATCACATTGCGCAGAATCTCGTCGGTACCACCGGCAATACGATAGCCCGCTCCGCCCAGGAAAGAGCCCTGAAACAGGCGACTGTCAAAATCATCGCCATCCCGGTCCACTAAAATACCCCCCATATCCATCAGGTCCATTCCGAAGGAACCGATGTCCTGCATTTTGGCGGCGCTCACGATCTTGGTGATCGAGCTTTCCGGTCCAGGGGTCTCGCCCCGCGATAGCGCGGACATAACCCGGTACTTGGTATTGCGCAGCCCACTCATCTGGCAATACCAATTGGCTACTTTCGCCCGCACTGCCTGATTCTGCAAAGCCGGTTCGCCATCAATCTCCAACTTGGATACCAACTCCATTAAATGTGGTACGTCGCTGCCCCCGGCGTCTCCCACCGCAAGCCGCTCATTCATCAGAGTGGTCAGGGATACCCGCCATCCATCGCCGACCGCACCGAGGCGCTGGTGGTCTGGAATACGGACATCGGTGAAATAAATCTCGTTGAAATGCGAATCCCCGGTAATCTGCTTAATAGGACGGACCTCGACCCCGGGGGATTTCATGTCCAGGAAGAAAAAGGTTAGCCCCTTGTGCTTGGGAACACTGGGGTCGCTGCGAGTCACTAGAATACCCCAATCGCAATAGTGGGCACCGGAGGTCCAGACCTTCTGGCCATTGATGATCCAATCGTCGCCGTCGGGTACCGCGCGGGTGCGCAAATTCGCCAGGTCCGATCCGGCGGAGGGCTCGCTGAACAACTGACACCAGATATCCACCCCCGCTGCCATTCGCGGCAGCCTTGCCTGTTTGTGTTCATCACTGGCGTAGGCAATCATGGTTGGGCCGCACATGCCAAGGCCGATTGCATAGGGACCGGTGGGCACATCGTAGCGAGCCTCTTCCTGCCCCCATATGATCAGCTCCATCGGGCTGGCACCGCGCCCACCATACTCCACCGGCCAACGGAGACAGGCCCAGCCATTTTCAGATTTCAGCTTCTGCCAGACTCGGGCGCGCTCAATATGATCCCCCTCCGTCTCCTTACGCGGCTCGGATTCCGATTTGAGCGTGGCGTTGGCGTCCAGAAACTCCCTGGCTTGCTGGCGAAATGCGGCTTCCTCGGTTGTATCGTCAAAATTCATTGCTTGTAGTCCTCTTCACCCGGCCTTCGCGGCTGTTGAATTTGCAAGTGCCGTCACCAACCGATCTTCCCAGCGGGACACACTACCCAGGTTAACCGACAGAGCCTTGGCCCGCCGTAAATACAGGTGGCAGTCAAACTCCCAGGTAAAGCCCACACCCCCGTGGGTCTGGATGTTCTCACTGGCGCATTCGGCGTAGGCATTGGTGGCACTGACCCTGGCAGAGGCGGCCGCCAGGGGTAGTTCGCTACCGTTTTCCGCCAGCGCCCAGGCCCCGTAATAACAATTGGAGTGGGCCAGGGTGGCGGCAATATACATGTCTGCAAGCTTGTGTTTAATCGCCTGAAAGGAGCCAATGGATCGGCCGAAGGCGTAGCGCTCCATAGCATAGGCCTTGGCCATATCGAGTGCAGCCATGGCACCGCCCGTTTGCTCGAAGGCGAACAACACTGCGGCCCGATCAAACAGTTGCTCGGTCTGAGCCCAACCGGCACCCGCTTCACCGAGTAGCTCAGCATCGGCCTGATCAAATCCTACCCGCGCCTGCGAGCGCGTGGGATCCAGGGACTCGACCACTTTACGGTTTACACCATCGGCGGTTAAATCAATCAGATA
>JABHWT010000291.1 GCA_018657645.1 Halieaceae bacterium
TCTTCGAGTTGCATTCCCACACCCAATGCAGAGCGTGCGTACTCGTAGGGGAGCATGTCATCTGTTTTGAACTCGGAGAGATCGAGATTGCCCTGGTCCCAGATTTCATAGTCGGCAAATTCGTCATCAGGAGACAGCAATGGATGAGTCTCTCCGTCGCCCTTAATTTGCGTTACTTCATACAGTGGTTCCCACCTGGCCCGTGTTTCGGCCCAGGCTCGATCATAGCGCTTGCCGGTAAAGGTATCCTTGACCGGGAACATGACACCATTGCTCAGGTTGCCGTTGTGGGGGATAGCCAGTATACGACCGCCGGTCTTGTCTTCGTACGATTGTAGCCAACTCCACAGGTCTCGTTCATCGGGGCTGCCATAGGGCGGTAGGGAGGTGTAAGGCTCCATTACGCTCACCTTTTCATCGTTGTCTCGATAGATGACTACGCGGTGCCTGTTGGCACCGTTTTCGGTCGAAGTCCATTCGTAGCCATGCAGCGCGGTATAGTTGCCCGGTTCGTTGTACTTCTCGGCAGCTGCGATTGTCTCCTCCCAGGTCGTACGGTACGCCGAATCGCCAGGCGCCAGATACAGGGCATCGGGGAAGCTGTTGGCAGTAAGCGACTGGATGATCTCGACAGCAGCTGCTACACCCTCCTGGCCGCCTGCCTGTATCATCTTGTACCACTTCTTACCCACCGGATCAGCCAACATTTTGGGGTCCCCAGACTTCAGCAGCGGAAAGAATCCCATATTGTCTGAGTGATCTGACACAACAAGAAAATCTAGCGGACGAGACAGCTTTACCCTCAAACCGGTGGAGGAGGTGAGCTCTTCACCGCGCGCAAAACGGTGCGCATCCTCGGGCAACAGGGTTGCGCCGAAGGCACCCGCATCCAGGGAGTTACCCGTGTGAAGGTGCGTGTCGCCCCATAATACCTGGGTGGGAAAATTACGGCCTGCATAGGGCGAGTAGTGTCTCTGTGGAGGGAAGGAGCCAGCGTTGCTTTCCGAAGGGGGAGGTAGCTGGGCCTGGGCCCCGACAGACAAAATCGAACAAGAGGCGATAAGGGCCAATACGAGCCTACGCCCTTGTTGATTGGTTAGATGTGATTTACATTCCACGGTAGTTCCTCTGTGGTAGATCAAGCCCGGTATAAGGAGGATAAACGCCACCTTTTCAAGAAATCCAGTATACACAACTGGGCGCAGACAACCACTTACTGCGGGCTAGGCTATTAGTTATTTTTTGACCGCATGCGTGTGCGCTCTATACAATAACAGCGGACTTGGCGGACCTTTCGGCTGTGGGCTAGGACATCATGGAAATCCAATTTCGAGCACTTTCATCGATCTTTGTTTTGTTGCTTTTGATCTTCGGCGTAGTCTGGTTCAAGCACATGGGAATACTCAAGGAGGAGTACGGCCGGATGTGCTCCACACTTATCACCAAGGTTACCTTGCCGGCGGTTATCCTGTTAACGCTGACCCACGCAGACTTCAGATGGAACTACGGGAAAATGGGCTTCCTGTTGATGTCAGCCAGTATTGTGTGTCTTGGTTTGGGCTGGTTAATAGCGAAGGCTTTCCGCGTTGGTCGACCTGGTACCGCAGCGGTAATTCTAGTTGCCGGGTTCAGTAGTTCCTCGGTTCTCGGCGTCTCGCTAATTGGCGAACTATTTCCATCTAACAAGCAATTAGTCTCCGACACTGTGGTCCTCTCATCGCTTGGCATGGCCCCGCTGGTTATTACTATAGGCACACTGATCGCCCTATATTACGGTGCTCATGACCTGACGCCGAAGCAACGGCGGTGGGAAACGTTTGCTTACTTTCGCTCTCCAATCTTCATAGCGCTGGTTGCCGGTATTGTGCTCGGCGCGGTAACAAACCATGACAATTGGCTTGTACACAGTATCCTTGACGGCCTTGATGTTGTTAGTGCGGGAAATACGTTAATGGTCCTGCTCACGGTTGGACTGTTTTTGCAGTTGAGGGATTTCAAGGGGATTGCGGGTCTCGCTGTCTGCGTTGGGTTTGTCAACTTGATAGTATTGCCTCTGTTGATAGTGCCGCCGGCACATGTAATGGGACTGGAGCACTGGGAAATCGAGGTCCTGGCTCTCGAGGGCGGAATGCCAGCGGTCTCTATGGCGGTTGTGCTGTGCGATGCATACGGTGCTGACGCACGCCTCGCTGCAAAGCTGTATTTAGCAACGCTCATCGCGTCAGTCTTCACCATACCGCTGATATTTCTGTTTGGTGACCTAATGTAGGGGGAACAACCTGCCTGAGTGTTGATTTTCCGGTACCGTTGAAATAAGTTCTGTGTGTGCAACCTAGTCGACAGGAGGCTGGTCCAACCACTGAAGTGCATCTTCCAGCGCACGAAACACCTGGTAAGAGGCCGGCAGGTCTTCGGTGTTTGACAGGAATACACGGGCCATGCCGAACTCCATGTCTGTGGGGGCGACTAAAGCGATTCTTCGCCCCGCGCGCGCCTCGTCCAGAACCTTGCGAATACCATAGCCGTTAACATAGCGCCTCAGATCAGCAGAGGAGATGGTGTAGTGTGTGACCCCAGAGTAGTCAATAAGTTGGTCTTTCGTTTGGAAACCAGGGCAAGCAAGCAACTTATCTTTTAACTTGTCCAGTGCTGAACTATCAACCACCTCGGGCATTGTTACCTTGATGTAAGGCAGTACGTTGTTGTCTTCAACCAAAAATTTTTTCATTGCCGTTTCCGGGTTGTACGAAACGCCAAGGAAAATGCGTTAAGCTGGTGCAATAAAGTCGGGTATTATTCTGGTTCACGATGGGACCGTTTTCTACTTCAAGAAACTACTCCCCGCTCCTGTAATCAGGTCTGCGGCGTTTTCGACATTACCTACCGTCATTGGCGAAACTACAACACCGCCTAGAGTACCGAGGACCCAGCGATACCGCAATAGGGGTTCCTATTCATAAAGCGATCTGCAACAAGTTATGGCTGGATTCAATTAATAAAATGGGATGTATTTTAGAGCTCCAATTACAAGGCATGTTATTACAGCTGGAGGGAGTGGCGCCTGACTCTCAATTCCCGCGGGCCGCGAATAATACACCCCTGGGGTTGCGCCCCCTCTATATCTAGGAGCGTAATATCTGGCATGCGGTCGCGCAATACCTGCAACATCGCATTCAATTGCAGTCTTGCCAGGTGCATTCCAGGACAGGTTCGGTACCCATATCCAAAGGTGAGAGTTTTCGAGTAATCATGACCTCCGGGCCTGAACTTTTCGGGGTCTGGAAACAACGAAGGGTCGCGATTGGTGCCACAAAGTGCGAATAACACAATCGAGCCAGCGGGCACCGACACACCGGCAATGTCGACGGCAGTACTCTTCGACACCATACGTGGCAGTATTGCGACAGGGGTCTCCCAGCGTAGCGTTTCCTCGATGGCATCACTTATCAAAGTTTTTCCATCCCCCAGCTGGGACCACAGATCGTTGCTTAGCAGGCCATAGATCAGATTCCCCATAGCATCATGAGTTGTGCTGGCACCTGCGGAGAACATCAGGTGAAGCGTGGCGAGAATCTCGTCATCGCTCAGGGATTCCCCATCCACATTTACACTGGTCAGTGCAGAGATTATATCTTCAGCAGGAGCGATCCGTCGCTCACTGACAATAGGTTTTAAATATGCCTCCAGCTCATTCCTGCACTGAATGGCTTTTCCTCGGTCGCCCATATAATCCAATATGCCCAGGGCCCATCGTTGAAACTGATCCTCTTTATCTCTTGGCAGTCCCAGCAAACGCGAGATCACGATAAACGGGAACAGGTGAGTAAATTCAGCAGCGAGATCTACCTCCTTCCTGTCTGCGAACCGGTCGATCAGTTCATTGCCCAGGTCCCTCAGATAATCAAGGTCAAAATGCTTGAGCATCGAAGGCTTGAATGAAGGCGTCGCCAATTGACGATGAATATGGTGTTCCGCTCCCTCCATCGTCTGAAAATTGCGTCCAATCAGGGGCTCCAGAGCAAAACGGTAGATGTCAGCGGGAGGGAAGTCCTGCTCATTTTTAAATGCAGCCCGCAGAATCTTCGAGTCATTGACCAACCAGGTAGGCATACCTTGAAAACGCACTTCCTGCACAGGGCCATTTTGTTCTTTCAGATGGGCAAGCATTGCGTGCAAAGTCTCGCCAGGCATAGGCTCCCGGGCAAAATCGATCGCGGTACTTTCAGTTCCTATTTGAGGCCGCATAGCATCTGCCCAGTTTATTGAATGATTACTTGATGACACTCAGGACACCTCTGAATAATACCATAGGGCACTGCCAGTTTACGGTTATTCAGCGATAATACTCGGAAGAATAAAAAAACGATGTACAAACAATACCAACTTCTGCCGGAAAATATCTAATATACAGTTTGTCCCCGCTTTCGATTCAATCTTTTCCATTGTGAGTGTGCTGGGCCATTTACTGAATACTCGTTGGCCCAGCAGAGACCTATTGTGTTTGAGAAGTTAATGCGGCGACACCACAAATTGTCCATAACCACTTCTATCCCATTGGAAAAAAACTTATGCTGGTGCGCTGCAATAATCGTCAAGAAGAGCCTTGCGCCCCTTTTAGTATTTTTTTACGGGATCACGACATGACACAAATTGTACAGATACAACTGGAGAGCGATTACAGCTTGATCACAATGGACGACGCCAAGGCCAATGCCCTTTCGTTTGAGATGTTATCGCAACTTAATGAAGCACTGGATAAAGCGGAGGAGGCGGGTAAGCCCGTGGTTATTTGTGGTCGCCCCGGAAAATTCTCCGCCGGATTTGATTTATCGGTTATGGGCCAGGGCGGTGATGCCATGGTAGATTTGTTAACCAGGGGCAGTGTCCTGTCGCGCCGACTACTAAAATTTGACACACCGGTGATTATGGCGGCCAGCGGCCACGCACTGGCAATGGGTGCCCTGCTACTGCTGTCTGTGGATTATCGAATTGGTATACATGGAGAGTATAAACTGGGTCTGAATGAAGTGGCCATTGGTATGACCTTGCCCTGGTTCGGCATTGAACTGGCACGGGCCAGGCTGGCAGATACACACCTGCAATGCGCGACGGCGTTGGCACAAGTGTACGATTCCACGGGTGCGGTGGCGGCAGGCTACCTGGATGAGGCGGTCGACGCAGATGCATTGTTGCCACGAGCTACGGCCCTCGCAACGCAATTGTCTGCCTTGGACATGACCGCACACACAAACACAAAAGCGCGAGTGCGCGCGGATCTCAATGCTGCACTGGATGCTGCCGTGGAGCGGGAATTCGGTACTGCCGGATAGACATTTCTTTTTGTGACGTAGCCAGAAACCAACAGGGAATTGGCCGGGAGAAGGTTGAGGAATAAACCGCGCCGTTCCTCACACCCGCTTCAACCAGACCAGTGGAATTTTCCTGCTGGTTCTCTGTAGATACTCTCCCTGGTGCTTGTTGTTGTCCACTATCTGCTGCCACAGGGCCACACGCTCAGCATCGGGCACCACCTCGGCGTGGGCGCTAAACCGCTCCTTACCAAGGCGCACGGATACGGAGGGGTTTGCCATCATATTCAGATACCAGGCGGGATGCCTGTCACTGCCACTATTGGATGCAGATACAGCGATGGAGTCTTTGTGAGGGTAGCAGGCGATGGGGATAGTACGTTTTTTGCCCGTCTTGCGCCCGGTTGTTTCAACCAGCGCGACGTCAATCCAGCCCATGCGAGCACCCATACGGCCATCGCTTAGTTTATAGACCGCCTTGTGTACCACCCCAAAATAATTCCAGATTGACATAATTCAGCCTAAGCTGTCGCAATAAAGGGTTGAGGCGTTAATCTGGCTGCCAGCTGCACAGATACAATCAACGCGCGTCAATCGATACCTCTGTCTGAGCGCCCAGAACAGTCTCGCCTTTACTGTAATTGATAATCCCCAGATAGCGGCTCGGGGCCAGTTCACTCCAGTCGACCCCAACGCTGCCTGTTCCACCGAATACTGCAGCCGCTGGTGCGGATATCACGCTGTTTCCAAGGTCGGCGCCGGGCAGGTTGAAATTATACACCGTATAAGCGGTGGGGCCCTCGGCCGTGGCAAAGTCATAGACAACAACCACATACAAACCGGGTTGTGGATTGACAATAGTGACTTCCTCCTCCGAACCATTTTGGTAACTATAGTCGACGAAAGGGAAACCTTCGCTCTCAGGACCATAGACTTCAATATCCAGATCATCCAGGCCACTGCCATCACCGACATCGGCGTCAAACAGAGAAAAGCGGGCCAGGGTTGCACCCTCGGGAATGACGAATGCATCGCTTTGATTAACCGCACCGTCTTCAATCGAATTGGCGCTCTCAACAGCCGCTGTCAGACCATTCATCCCCGCTGCAAAACTGCCGCTGTAGCCAAAGGTCACATCAAAGGCTTGCGAACCGGCGGCACCACTGCCACTAATTTGGGTTGGAGCGGACAGGCCTGCAGGTTTCAGCGCAATGGGGCTGCGCACAGAATGTCTGCCATCACTCCAGGTTAGAGAACCGAATAACCACTCGTCCAATAGCGCATCGCCGGTGCTGGTGAATGTGACCTGGTAGGTGGCAGACTCACCGTCCCTCAACTGAATGAGCGAGGGAGACACGGTCACCGCTACACCCGCAGGCATATCAACTGATACGGTGTAACGTAGGCCGAACCTCCGGGAGGGAGAACCTCCAGGCATCTGGGTCACGGTACGGGTAATGGTTTGCGATGCCACCAGGTCAGCTATACCGATCGACGGCAAATTCAGATCACTGCCGTCAGAGGAGGTACCCTGGCTTTGAAAAAAAGCACAGGTTTCATCGTCCACCAACTGCACATTATTTCCACAGCTAAAGGCCAGATAGTGCACTAGTCCGGCGTCGTAGACCAGGCCAGGGTCATAGGCACTGCCGGGAACAATATGTCCTGCTCCTATATCAAAAGGATCCGCCGCGTCCTCTCCAGAAGATTTCTTTAGATCAGCTCGCGCGGTTGTCATCAGCGCCGAGCGTCCCATGGCTGGACTCCAATCCGGGTGAGCCTCCTTTAGCAGTGCAAAAGCACCCGCCACATGGGGGCTGGCCATGGACGTACCACTCAAATCTCCAAACATTTGACCTGCGATACTTCCTTCTTCAATAGCTCCACTGTTGGGGAAGGGTGTTTCAGCGGCCAGAATTTGTACGCCCGGTGCAGCAAGGTCGGGTTTGATAATATCCGGAGCGCCACCGTTTGGACCTCTCGATGAAAAACCAACAATGCGATCAACCAGAGAGGCAGGAATACCGGGCGCGATTGTTCCGATGACGGTTTCTCCATCGGCGACTGCCGTGTTGATCCGATCACCATCCTCGAAACCGATCATGATTCCTGGGATAGTCGCCGTCTCGTCAACAAAAATTGGAAATGGATCCATTCGACCGGGATTCGCACCGTCATTATAAATCACAATGGCTTTCGCGCCTGCGGCGGCCGCATTGTGGTACTTATTGATAAAATAGCATGTTCCGCGCATGATCAGGGCAATATTTCCGTTGATTGCATCGGCATTGGTCAATGCTTCACAACCGTCAGCGGGCGTACCGGGAACCACCGTCGATGTGACACCTCCCACACTGGCCAAAGTAACCCCACCAATTCCCTCTTCACCGGCATATTCACCAACCAGCGAGTCTGGTGCACTGACTTCTAACGCTGTGGGAAAATGAAATACTTCATCGTCCTGCGTAGCGCCCACTGAGGTGACCCAGGGAGCCCCCGCAGGAGTGCCCAGGGTCTGCGGATTGGGTCCCGCGTTACCCGCAGAAGTGGCAACCCATACTCCAGCAGAGGACGCTGTGAGAAAGGCGATGCTATCGGGGGTGGCAAAACTGGTTTCGGGTCCACCGATGGAATAGTTGATAACATCGACACCGTCGGCGACAGCCTGATCAATGGCGGCCATGGCATCGCCGTACCAACAACCATTGTCTTCAAGTTCGGGACCTGCCCAGCAGATTTTATAGCTGGCAATTCGGGCTCGGGGTGCCATGCCACTGATCCCACCGAGAAATTCACCATTGATAATAGCCTCTACGTCATAGTTGCCCCCGGCGGTTGAAGCGGTATGACTGCCGTGACCATCGCTGTCGCGACCCGAGAGAAATTCATCGTCCAGAATCTGGTCCACACCGTAAGCGTCCACGAAAAAATCCGCTTTCAACAGCTTGTTATTACACTCAAACGGCGCGTCGTTTTCGTTGAATTCCTCATTGCCAAATGCACACCCCGCTCCTTTGAAGCTTGCCGGCGGAGCGTCATAGGGAATATAGCGTCCACGGTCACCGTCGCGGGGTGTGCGCGTATCGGCAAAGCTGGGGTGCTCTGGATATATGCCCGTGTCGATAATACCGATAACAATGTCTTCCCCCACATACCCCTGACTCCAGGAGTTGCCGCTGCCCGTTAGCTCGAGAAAGTCAGGCGTGTTGTTGGTCTGCGGTTTCTGCAGCTTGTCCTTCCAGACCTGCATCACCTCGCCGCTATTTTCCAATGCCCTGGCCTGTTTCTCTGTTAAGCGGGCGGAAAAGCCGTTAAAGGCGTAGCGATAGCTATACACTTTATCGGCCGCTGAGCTCACAGTAGAAAGCACTAATTCATGTCGACGATCCAGATGCTGGACATATTTTCTTACATTTGCGCTGCGGGCGTTGATTTTGGCGCCCCTGGCTAGTCGGGTGGCTGCGATTCCAGCGGTATTCCCCTCATAGGTCAGCACCGGATCGCCCTTTAAGCGAACAATGTAGAGATGCTTTTCAGTTCGTTTCTGTAGGGCGTCCGCCATGACCCCAGACAGCTTAGAACCGGGTTCAGCTTGTACCACCCCAGCTATCGCGGTACTGAGGAAGATGATTCCCAATATAGGCATCAGCATCTTGTTCATACTCTTGAATCCCCTGGTTTGTTATTTTGTTATTTGTTCTACCAATTTGTGCGCGCCTAAGCATAGAACATCGACAGTATGAACGCCAACTTTCACCGAGCCGAGGCAAAGGATTTGGCCACAGGTAACCGTCCTAGGTCTTTCTGAGAGCGCACTTGCCAGAAATTTTCCTATGGTATTTGGCACCGATGAGAGGGATTTCCCTTCGCCTATTCATACCCGTTAAAGCGGGCAGCCTCTGGGCACATTTTATAAGCTGCGGCCAGTTTGATTTGCTAACACTGCGCCTGTGTCCTATCAATCAAACCGTCCTGACAATCAAACTTGTTAATGCTCTGGGCACGTACTATAGTGAGTTCGCGATAATGATAATAGTTGTCTTAATCTTCAGTACATTGATAATCAGGTGCTAATTTTGAATTCTAAGAATCAGGTTTCCAGGTCATTTCTTTTTAGTCGACTCGCACCCTGCTTGATGCTTTTAGCATGCTTCGGTTCCGCGCCCAGTATGTCCCAGGTAACAGAGTGGAATATCAACGGTGATGTTTGTGGTCCCGAGAGGATTTCAGTGAACTCCGCCAGAAATTATCGCCGGCAATTTGGTGCTGTACTCAACATCTCCGCAGACGATGTTATGCCCGTGTCTTGTAACGTCATGACCAGTTACAATTATTCGAGACACCACGTGGCCTTCCATGTATTTAACGACGGAACCCAAGCGGGAGATATTATTTGTCAGATGAACGAGTACACGCCCGATGGTCACAAGCAAAATGTAACGACCGGGAGTGTTGTCGATTTGCCTGCGGGCTCCTCAAGCACCATCTCTTTTGAAGACTTATTGCGAGATAGCAGAGATAATCGATTTCATGCGCGCTGCGTTCTGTGCCCGCAATGCTCAATCGGCGGGGGTTGGAACGACTTTTCAACTGAGTATATTAATTGAGTCCGGTCGGGCGCATTGAAACTATCTTTGATTTTTACGAGTTTAGTCTCGGCGATTGCCGCCTCTTTCTTCACCTATAGCCTGTTGTCCGCGCCACAGTGGACTGGAGCAAATGATGACGGCGTCTCTTTGGAATCCCTTAGCAAAGAGATTCGCCTCGCTTCTCAGGATATTGAGAAGCTAAACGCAGGTTTGACTGATTTGCGTCACCAGGTGAACAATCAACTAAGTAGTGCAATAAGTGCAATCAGCGCAATACAGGAGCAAACAGCGAATGACCGGCCTGTTGCTGCGGCAGACTCCGCAGCGTCGCTTCAACGCCGGTATGCGGATGATCCTTCACCAAGAGGGCAGTCTTCTCTCGCCGAAGATGGATCTCGCCCAAACCCTGAGGCACAGGCGCACTATGAATCAGATCAGGGCAAACCACTGCGGCAATACTCGGACACAATACAGGAGGTCTTCCAGAATTCGGCCAATATCCTCGAGTTGCAGGACATTCATTGTAAGCAAAGTATCTGCAAGGTGAGCTATTCACTCGATGATGCCTTGGGCCAGGCGGCAGCGAGCGAATTTGATGACCCGGCCACGCAAATCATAGACAAATTGTCCCGTAGTATGAAAGACGTTGATCTCAATATAGGTTTAGCCGTCGAGGAAAATGGTGACAAGGTGATGTATATCCGGATGCAGGAAAAGAGTGACGGCAGTCGCCCCCGTGGTGCACCAGCAGATGCTCACCCTCACGACTAAACCTGAGAGATCTGTTGAAAGCCTGGTTTTTTCAATTTAGATCTTTAAATACCACCGGTAGAGGTTACCCGTTTGGCGTTGGCTGCATTTTGACGGTCGAAATGCGCTGAATGGGTGTCAATACTCTAGAATCGCCACGACATCCGCAACAACCTGCGGGTTTTTGGTCTCCGCTGAGGCTCCTGGGGCGACTTACGTCACGCCCTGCGACGCTGGCGTCTGTGAGGCCATTAACTTTTCGTACAGACACAGATAATCCCTGGCTATCCGATCTATAGAAAACTGGCGGGCGATGCTTGTACAGCTCTCAGCCATCTGCTCCCAGTCCCCGATGTTTTTAAAGACATCATCGATTGCGTGGCCGATACCCTCTACCGATACTTCTGCTATCTGCCAACCGCTTTCCCCAGGCTTGACCAGCTGAGGCGCAATACCACACGATGTGGCAGCAACCGGGACACCGCAGGCAAGAGCCTCCAGTACAACATTGCCAAAACTCTCGAAGTAAGAGGGCAGGATGAGCACATCGCTCATCTGCATGATAGACGTCGTATCCGTGTGTGAGCCGAGATAGACTACCTGACTCCCGGCCTTGCAAGCTCGTCTACGGACCAGTTCCCTCAATGGGCCATCGCCGCAGATGACCAGAGTTACTCCCAGCTCGCAAGAGCGTTGTATGGGCCAGGCCTCCAGCAGTTCTGCAATGCCCTTGCGGGGACTCAACTGCCCGCAAAACAACATTACTTTACTCGAGCCAATGTTGTACCGGCGACGTATTGCCCTCTTTTGTTCCTGCCCTACCGGTTGATACCGGTCGATATCAACACCATTGTTTGTCGATACCATGCGATTCAATGGTATGCCAATGTTGCGCAGATCCTGGCGGATTAGTTCATCGAGCACTGCATAGCAATCAATGTTGGCCAGCGCCCTGCGGAAAAGCGGATAGGCAAAACTGGTCTTTATCCGCTGCACTTCACCCTCTGCGTGGTCCCCACCAAGGCTGGGCTTAACCAGCAAGGGTGGTTCCCCCCTCCGATTGCCGAGCGCAGCGCCGAGCACCAAGGGGGAAAGTGCATGACCGTGGACGATGTCCCATCGGCTCAAATCACGCAAATGAACTGCAGCACTAATAAATCTTGTCACGGCGCGTAGGCCCGGAAGGTTTATGTAGGGGATCGTATTAATCTCTACTCCGGCCAGGCCGTAGCCTGTCTGCTTTTGTCCCCAGGGTTTTGATGTGATAACTTCAACACGCGCACCCGCGGCTACAAGCGCCCGGCTCAGCAGCCAGGCCTGTAGCGGAGCTCCCGTGTAATTCACAGGTGGAAACTGCTGGCTCAACATGAGCACTTTTGGCAACTTGCAGGGCATCATTTCAAATCGGTCCGGGCCCGAATGCGTTTTTTTGTTAACTGATTAGGTATCTCGTTATGAAAAAACCATCTGTAACTATTGTCATAGTGCCACGCGAACGATTCAGCCTCGCAGTAGCCTCCCTGCGTGACGTCATCGATCAAACTCCCGAAGATGTGCCTATTGTATATGTTGATGGAAACTCACCGCAACAGGTCCGCCAGGCCTTGGACGAAGCTGCCGATCATCGAACCCGGTTTGTCCGCTTTGCTGAATTTCTGTCACCAAACCGCGCGCGCAACCTGGGGTTTGCCGAGGTGGATACCGAGTTTGTGGTGTTTCTGGACAATGATGTCTGGGTTGAACCCAACTGGCTGCAAATGCTGCTTGATTGTGCCCGGGAGAGGCAAGCTGCCGTTGTCAGCCCGCTATATCTCCAGGGCAGGCACGAGGATCGGGAAGTACACATGGCCGGGGGCATTGCCCATATTGTCCAGGAGGAGGGCAAGCGCAGAATACGGGCAACCCATGATCACCAGGGCAAACCGGTTGATGAGGTGCTCCCACTGATCTCCCGGTGTGAGACAGAACTGGCTGAGTTTCACGGGGTTCTGATACGGTCCGATGTCCTGCGCTCACTGGGTGGCCTTGACGAGGGCCTGCTTTGTTCCCGCGAGCACATAGACTTCTGCATGACCGTACGAAACCAGGGAGGCAAGATAATGCTGGAGCCGGCCAGTCAGATCACCTACCAGCGGCCGCCCCCCTTTGGGCGAGGCGACCTTGCATTTTTCAGCCTTCGCTGGTCCGAGGACTGGACACAGCGAACACTGGACCATTTTTTTACCAAATGGGATCTCGATCGGGCGCAAATACCCCACTTGATGACCTGGTCGAAGAAACAGCGTTATCGCTTCCTCGACCCCTGGTATACCTATGCCACACAATTTCTTGCACGCACGGCAGGCAGGGAGAGGGTGGTCAAGATCCTTCAATACACACTGTATCCGTTGGAGGGAGCCCTGAATCGACTTATTGTCGGCATTTCTACCTCCTCCAGAAAGCGTTAATGGCCCACAGCTATGCCCATACAAATGTGACGCCAACTTAAATGGCCTCACTACTCGACCTGGGTTGGCAGGTTCAATCGGCTCAACTGACCTGGGAAATACACCTTCTTCGGGAAACACGATGAATTCAGATACTGCAGACAATAAGGCCATTGAAACCCTTTATCGTTCCTGCCCCACTTGCGAAGCCAGTTGCGGTTTGACACTGAAAATAGATAGACAAAAACGGCAAATTCTGTCCGTCAAAGGCGACCCAGAAGACCATCGATCCAGGGGTTATGTCTGCGCCAAGTCGCAGGCATTTCGCTACGTTTATGAAGATTGCGAGCGGGTAACCCAGCCGCTCAAAAAGGTCATTGCCGATAACGGCGAACCCAGTTGGCAGGCGGTAGACTGGGAAACAGCGTTAAGTGAAGTCGGCAAGCGCTTGGCGGACATCCGTAGCCGGCATGGAAAAGATGCTATAGCCATGTATTACGGCAACCCCAATGGGCATAATTTTCATACCATGATTTATACCGAGCTATTTATTTCCTTGCTCGATACGGAGCGTTTTTTTTCTGCTGGCAGCGTAGATCAACAACCGAAAAACCTCAGTTCAGATTTACTCTACGGTAACCCGTGGCTGTTTTCAGTGCCCGACTTATCCCGCTCGGATTTTTTTGTATGCATGGGCGCCAACCCCGTGGTCTCCCAAGGTTCCTTGCTGGGCGGCCCCGACGCCAAGGGTAGAATCGAGGCCTTGATGCAGCGAGGAGGGCATGCTGTAGTCATCGACCCTCGAAAAACCGAAACAGCTGATTGCTGCAGTGAACATATCTTCATACGACCGGGCACCGATGCTTTTCTCCTGTTTGCCTGGATTAATGAATTGTTTGCAAGCGATAACATCCATCTCGGGCATTTAGCCGCGTTTACCGATGGCATTGATAAACTTCGGGAAATGTCCCTTCCCTACACGGCTGAAGCCGTCGCATCAACCACCGGAGTTCCGGCCACCCGCTTGAGAAAACTCATCGGTGATTTCAATAGCGCCAGTGCACCCGTATTGTATGGCCGCATAGGTCTGTGCACACAGGAGTTTGGCACATTAGCCAGTTGGCTTGTCGATGTCGTCAATATCCTCAGTGGTCGCATGGATGTACCAGGGGGCGCCATGTTTAACAAGGCGGCCACGGGGCAAAATGAGGCCACGGGAGAGGTCGGCGAACTGAAACACGGGCGCTGGAAATCTCGCGTGCGGGGCTTGCCTGAATATATGAGCATGCTGGCCGCCTCTTGCATGGCAGAGGAATTGGCCTACGATGGCGATGACAAAGTCCGCGCCCTGATCACCGTCGCTGGCAACCCGGTATTAAGCGTGCCTAATGGCAAGCAGATTGGCAGTGCCGCTGAATCACTGGAGTTCATGGTTGCCTTGGATATCTACGTCAATGAAACCACCGTTAAAGCGGACTACATATTGCCCTCCACCGTTCATGTCGAGCACAGCAACTACGATTTTCTATTCAGCAGCTTTTCCCAGGAAAATTTCGCCCGCTATTCACCCGTTGTATTTCCAGCTGCAGCCAAGAGTAAACATCAATACGAAATATTTTTGGAACTGCTAGGGCGAATCAATGGCATGAGCGCCGAAGACCTCAATGCCATGATGCTCGACGGCATGATTGCTCATATTAAGGCGACGCCGGGCCTTGGGCATCTTGATGCGGAAGATATCAAAAGAAAAACTGCCAATTTTGAAAATGGTGAGCGCTTGCTCGATATCCTGTTGAGGGTGGGGCCTTATGGCAACCAGTTTGACGATGACAGAGACGGCTTGAATTTGCAGAAGGTGAAAGATGCAAAACACGGTATTGACCTGGGCCAATTAGAACCGCGCCTGCCAGGCATCCTGCGTACTGAAGGCCAACGCCTGCGTCTTGTCCATGACTTGCTCCTGCAAGACATGCCACGACTTGAAGCTGCACTGGAACGGCCACCCGATGAATTCCTGTTGATTGGCCGGCGGAATATTCGTGATATGAATTCCTGGTTACACAACATCAAACAATACGCGCGGGGTAAAAATCGCTGTACATTACTGATTCATCCCAAGGATGCTCAGAGTCTCGGTATCACGGATGGCGGACAAGCGCTGCTGCAATCTCAAAAAGGGAAAGAGCAGGTAGAAGTTAGCTTCGACGCGAATATCATGCCCGGCGTTGTCAGTCTACCCCACGGGTTTGGACACCATGACCCAGCTACGAAGCTAAGCATTGCCTCGAGTGACTGCGCCGGAGTATGCGCTAACGATATAGTTGACGAGGGCCCCCTGGATGTTCCTTCAGGAACCAGTGTTGTCAATGGAGTACCTGTGACAATTACCGCAGCGAACTAACACAAAGAAAGTCAACCAGATCAACACAGAATGCGAGTTTCCCTGGACATGTGTATATGGACACGGAAAAGAAAGGTCAAATGCTTCGGAATAAGTTCACGAGTGGTTCGTTGACGTCCGTAACCATCAGCGATGCAGCCTACACTGTCACGTTTGAGATTTTACATTCAAAGAACTACCCACTGGAGTCGAACCTCATGTTACCAAGGGAAATAAGTATACTCATCCTGCTGAGTGTTCTAGCAGGCTGTAAATTACAAATTGTCGTACCTGTCGGTGGTACAGTCACGACTGCATCTGGCACCTACACCTGTCTAGCTGGTGAGGTATGTGAAATTGATGTGGTTGATTTGCTCTTCGATGAGACCTTTATCGCGGAGCCCGATAGTGGCTACGAGTTTCTTGAATGGAAAAAGAAAGCGGGCGGGCGCGGGTTCTGTGCGACGGAGAGTAGTCGTCAGAGCCCGTGCCGGCTTTACACATCATTTTTTGCTAATTGGCCTAACCTGTTTGCTTTCCTGGCGACTGATGATGTGTTTTATCTGGAACCGGCATTTATGTTGGAACCGGCACCGATAACTGCGATATATGTCTCACCTGATGGTGATGACGCTAATGACGGATCCCTGGCCACACCGCTGAAAACCTTTGAAGGGGCGCGTAACAAGGTGAGGATATTGATCGACGGTACTAGCGATATAACGGTATATTTTAGAGCTGGCACCTACGTTTTCGATCAAACCGTCACATTGGGCACACAGGATAGCGGATCTGCCAGCCAGTCGATAACCTACGCGGCCTACCCGGGAGAAACGCCCGTATTCACATCGCTTGTACAGGTGACCGGCTGGACGCCCCACAGCGGAAATCTCATGGTGGCGGATCTCCCCTCCGGCATCACCCACATCCGGTATCTGCATGATGAGAATGAAAGCTGGCTGAAACAGTCCTCCACAGCTTATTTTCGCCCCGATATTGTCGCCTCGTGTGGGGGGGCGGAATGTGAACACTGGGAGCCAGGAGCACAGGTGAGAAAAACATATACTATTTATCCAGCGACATTCAGCATGCCAGATACAAGCAAAGCCGCCCAGTATGATTTGCGGTGCCATATGACTGCATGGAATGCCCAGGTACTTCCCGTTACCAGTATCGATACAAATACCCGTACTATTAACGTTGGGACACCAAGTCATTATTCGCTTGTAGACGGCATCGATGATCTGCGAACGGAATGCTGGATACTGAATTCACTAGACGGTATAGATGTTGCCGGAGAATGGGCCAGTCTTGACGGGAAAGTATATTTCTGGCCGGTGAGCGGAACCGGTGATATTTATGCACCAGCACTAAAAGAGCTGATACGCATAGATGCCGGTGGTGACGGCAATACCTGGAGCGGCACTCCGGTTCAATATATTCATTTTGAAGGCATCACATTTACGGGCACGGATTATCGCATATCGGAGTCAACCGATGTCATGGCGCAGCATGACTGGCAGATGGTGGATGTCCCTGAAGGAATGCTGCGATTTCGAAATGCAGAAAACTCTTCAGTTAAGAACTGCACTTTCACCAAGGGGGGAGCCGATGCTGTCAGACTGGATCGCTATGCTCAGAACATTGTCATAGATAACAATACATTTTCCTATCTGGGTAAAGGCGCCGTTCTGGCAAGCGGAAGGGGGCCAGGATACGGTGATGTCAATAAGGGCAACACCATCACCAGCAATCACTTTAAACAGACATCAAGGATCAAATGGGACGCCGCGGCCGTTCACCTTGATCAGTCTTCATCTAACCTGATCAAGCAAAACTATTTTGAGAATATCCCTCTGTCAGCCATCGTTATAAGCGGCAACAGGGAGTCCAATATTGCAGAGGCAGAGGCTGCGCCGATCAACAGGGATTTTCACTTTGCGGAAATACGTCCGGACCTGATTGAAAACTGGGAGGGGTCATCGGCTCACTTTTATGATTACGATAACCTTGTGGAGGAAAACACCTTCAGAGCAGTGCACATTGGCACACCAGAGTTAATACCTGCAGTGAATGCCAGTGCGCCAGGGTTTACAAATGGCATGATATACACCACTGGTCGTCAATCCGGTGGGAAGGACTCCATCCGGAAAAACTATTTTTATGATGTGAATGCCCAGACTACTTTTTCCCACACTTGGGTATTACTAGGGGATGGCCATGAGGATTACCTGGATTTTAGCCAGAACATGGCCTACAACCTTAAACAGACCAATGGTTTCGAAGACCCTCCCTTTATGAGTAACAATTGCAGCGTGACAGGTGGGTGTAGTGCCATGGCCAATGTCAAACTAAACAGCGCCTATTCTTCGATGGAATGTGCTGTTTGTCAGAATACCAATTATGCTGGCAATATCGATTTTGATGCGGGTACGCCCTCTGGTTCTGCGTCTTATGTTACCCAATATCAAGAAATGTGGTCACTGTTGTGTCCCGGCAATATGCCTGGTCCAAACCCATTGCCAGGCGCCGAAGAACTGCAGGCATCCCTGGCGACGACGATTAACGCGTTTGGCGGTGCTGTTCCAACTTGTCGTAATTAGACGAATACGGTATTTATTGAAAGAGTGCTACAGTTACCTGTCCTTAATCGCCACCGGGCTTTCGCGCACGGTAATACCCCTGGTAGATTTCGCCCTTCAGGAACACGACCTTCATTGCGCGCCAGTTTTCGACAAAATGATCTGCCTCTTGCTTGCCCAGGAGCTCTGCCATGCGCGGATAGAGCTCAGACTTAATCTGCGCGTACTCCTCTTGCACCCGCTGCCGATACCACTCGGAACGGTCTGTCATTTCAACTGCCGTAAAGCCCGCTGTTTTCAGCATTACTTCGTATTCCTGAAACGTCTTCATGGAGTAAGTCAGTCGTTCCATTTTGAACCAGTAACGCATGTCGTCGCTGTACTCCCCCTCGGGTTTCATCCAGTCGTAGCAGGTGAATACGCCTCCGGGTTTGAGTACACGTAGAGCCTCTTCAAAGATTTCTGTCTTGTTATCGATCTGCATGATGACGCCAGTACTGAGAACGACATCGAAGGAGTTGTCCGGGAAGGGCATTGGCCCGGGATCTACTGCCACAAACTCACAGTTTGAGCTGACCCCCAATTCCTCTGCGCGGCGCCGCGCCTGGTCAACGAGCTGTTTTTCAATGTCGATGCCTACAACCTGGGCACCGTACTTCGAAGCCAGGACAAATGCCGGACCACCAATCCCGCAGCCGATATCCAGAATTCGCCGGTCTCGAACCTCCAGGTTCTCGACCAGGTTTGCGATATTACCTTCGCCACCGGGAGCCATAAATCCGACGCCCCAGATCAGCTCCAGCATGGTAGTCATTGCGTCGTTGTATTCAGTCTCGTGGCTCATAGCTGAATTCTATCCCGATCCGGCTCCAAGTAACAATTCCTCGCCGATGACATTGTCCTGGCGTAGCTTTTCTATCTCCTGGGTCGTCAGGCCCAGTAAATCAGCTAGCACCGCCTCATTATCCTGTCCCAGTGTTGGGGCCGGCATACGCTGTTCGCAGATAGCGTCGGAATAATGGATTGGAAATTGAGGGTAGAGGTGCTCACCGGTAAATTTACGGTCCAGCTTTTTGTGCATATTTCGGTCTTTAAGATGGGGGTCTTCGAGCAATTCCCGCGCATTGAGAACCATTGCAGAGGCAATACCCAGAGACTGGACTAATTCCATTACGCTGCGCTTTTGCTGTCCCCGAGTCCAGTCGGCAATAACCTTGTCCAGGTCGCGCTCATTTCTCTTGCGGGACGCCATTGTCGCGTACCGTGGATCGTCTACCCACTCCGGATTGCCCATGGCTATGGCCAATGCCGACCACTGTAAATCGGATTCGACTGAAATCGTCACCCACTCATCTTCCCCCTGGCAGGGGTAGGCATTGCGAGGCGCAAACACTGGGTGTTGATTGCCCATTCGCGGCTTAATTGCCCCGGTAAGCTGATAATCGATGATATTGGGGCCCATCAGGAAGGCCAGAGTTTCCACCTGAGACATATCGATGTGCTGGCCCAGACCGCTTCGCTCCCGCTCCTCAAGTGCGAGAAGGATGGCGTACACCGCCATGATGCCGGATATCGCATCAGAAGCAGCCAATATATTCGTCGGGGGGCTGTCCTCGTAGCCACAGACCGCGGAAGCGCCGCCGATCTGGTCAAAGGTATAACCAAAGCCGACATAATCTCGCCAGGGACCGGTCTGCCCGAAGCAGGTCATGGAGACCATGATAAGCGACGGATTAATCGCCTTGAGTCGCTCGTACCCTAGATCGAGGCCATCCATTACGCGGGCCGAAAAATTGTCTATCACCACATCGCTTTTTGTAATCAGTTCAAGAAAGCGCGCTTTGCCATCGACTGAATTCAAGTCCAGGGTCAGGCCTCGTTTATTGGTGTTACAGCCGTTGAAATAGGGGCCCATCTCGTAAAAAGCACTGTTCTTGGGGTCCAGCGTATTAAATAGGCGAAACCCGTCCAGCCGCTGGATTGATTCAACTTTAATTACATCCGCGCCCAGGCCGCCCAGCAGGGTCGTGCCCGAGGGGCCAGATCGATAGTGCGTCAGATCGGCAATGCGGATATTCTTGAGCAGGTCTTTCCCCATTATAATACCTCTCGGCCTCTGTTATATGACGTGCTCGTCGCTCAGCTTGCGCAGATATTCCGGGTCCATTCCGATATCGGTCAGAACCTCATCATTGTCCTGCCCTCGGCGGGGTGCAGGCTGCCAGTCACTCCTCCAGGATGGGGATTTGAAGGGATTGCGTGGCTGGGCGAACGTGCCGAGGCCGGGCTGACTTGTCTTGTGAAAAAAGTCGCGAGACCTAAATTGCTCGGAGTCGAGCATCTCCTTCGGTGTATAGGGGATGCCAGCGGGTACCCGCAATTCCTGAGCAGCCTGAAAGGCTTCGTCCTGAGTCTTGTCTTTTGCCCACTCCTGGGCAAACTTCATCAATTCCGGCAAGATTTCGCGCTTTTTTTCCATGTCATAGAGTAGGGTGGGATCAACTGCCAGGTGAAATGCGCCAATCAGCGCACACAGATTTTCCCACTCCACCGGTGACAGGTAGTTGAGAGCGATCCAGCCGTCTTGGGCTTTAAGGTAGAAGGTTTGCATCGAGGCGGCAAAGCTGCGCGGCAGGGACGTACCGTGGTATTGCGCAAGCATCTGCGGATAAGCGAGCATGTTGAGGCAGGCCTCTTGCGCAGACACATCGACATGCTGCCCCTTGCCATCCTGGCGCCGCCCCTGAATCGCAGACAGGGTGCCAATTGCGCCGTAGGTGCCGGCCATGTGATACATAAATGGAATACCGGCCTGCAGTGGTTCCCGGTCCTGTTCGCCATAGCAAAAGGCCCAACCACCGATCGCGGAGATTGCCAAATGGTCACCCTTATAGTGTTTATAGGGCCCGGTTTGGCCGAACTCGGTAATAGATGTCAGGATAATTCCGGGGTTCACTGTTGCAAGGTCCTTGTAGCCAAGGCCCAGTTCATCCAGAGTGCCGGGGCTGGATGACTCGATAACTACATCTGACTTAGCAGCCAACTGCTTGAATATTGCCTGGCCAGCGCTGTGCTTGATATCCAGGGAGAGCCCCCGCTTATTCTGATTGAGGAAAGCGTGGAGGGCGCTGGAGTGGAGGTCACCGCCTTTTACTAAAGCAGCTGCTTCCTCACTGGTAGGGTCGCCTCCCATTGGGTCTACGACCTTGATCGTGTCTGCTCCGCCATCTGCAAGCAACCGCGCACAGAAGGGGCCTGATATGCCGGTGCTGATGTCAAGAACCCGCAACCCGTCCAACCCAGCCATTACACTCTCCCGCAGTTTCCTCTATGAATATTACCGCACAACGCGAAATAACAGCATACTGAAATCGTCATCTACATCGTCAAAGGTCACTTCAACCGGCAGGCCGTCTTCCAATTGGTCATTCTCGCAATCGATAGAGCCCACTAGTCGTGTCCCATCTTCCATCTCAACCAGAACAACGGCGAAAGGAATTTTTTCCATGAAATAGGGATGAAAAGCGCGATTGATAATCACCCAGCTATAGACGCTGCCCTTGCCGCTAGAGGGGCTCCAGCTTAACTCCATCGAACGACAGTTCGGACACATCGGGCGCGGCGGGTGTATTGCCATCTCACAATCAGAACACGTTTGGACCAGGAGTTGGTGCCGTTTCAGTGCTGCCCACCACGGTTCGGTATCGGCGTTAAGTTTGGGAAGAGGGCGCCCCAATTCAGGGATTTCATATGACATTGCGCTTCACCTCGATAATATGGCAGCGCTGGTGGGCGCGCCGCAGCAGCTGGTCACCAAAGAGAACTCTACGTCCCTGACCTGATTGGAGGATGTGCCTCTGATCTGACGAACGGCTTCCAGAATCAGGTTCCAGCCATGAATATACCCTTCGGCCTGTAAGCCACCTGCCGTATTAATGGGCAGCTCGCCATCAGGGCCAATATTTCCATCGCTCACGAAGCCACCCGCGTCACCTTTTTCACAAAAGCCGTAATCTTCCAGTGAGGTGAGTACGGCAGGTGTGAAGTGGTCATAGATTTGAGCCACGTCTATATTCCTGGGCGTCAAGCCGCTCTTCGCCCACAACTGTTTAGCCGCAGCCACATTCTCCGAGCCAGTGGTCAGAGAACCTCCATAATAATTGCTCTGATACCAGATTTGATGCCCCATTCCCTGCACGGCTGCATGGATATAAGCCGGGGTCGAAGCCAGGGATTCAGCCTTTTCAGCCGAAGTGATAACCAATGCCACCGCGCCGTCGGTCTCCAGGCAATAGTCATAGCGGCAAAGTGGATCTGCCAGTATTGGGGCATTGAGGTAATCCTCGAGGGTCAGCTTTTTCTCGTGGAGCAGTGCCGCCGGGTTGTTATTAGCATTGGCCCGGCAGGTAAGCGGAACCTGCGCCCATTGCTCGCGCGTCTCGCCAAACTCGATCATACGCCTGCGACCGTGCATCGCCACCCACTCGGCGGGTACAATCAATCCATAGGGTGCATGTAAACCGTAAACCCAGTCGTAGCGCGCTGGAATCTCGGGCGAACCGTAGCGATGGCCAGATCTTTCGTTCATGGAGCGGTAGGCGACGACGCACTTGCACTGGCCCGAGGCCACCATCATCGCCGCGTGAGCTATTGCCCCACAGGGGCTTCCACCACCGTGGGGAATGGTCGCGAAACTGGCGATGTTCTGCATCCCCATGGCGTTGACCACGTCCACCTGATTGGTGGCCTCATAATCTGAATTGACAAGCCCGTCGACATCATCCGGCGTTAGTCCGGCCTCCTGCAATGCCTGATTGATGGCCTCTATGGCCAGTCGCTGTTCACTTCGGCCGGAATTAAATGAGTACTCCGTCGTACCGATGCCGGCAATGGCCGTCTTACGTTTAAGTTGATCGTTCATGGGCCTCTCCAGGGCGTTTTCAGCTGCTTTAAGCCTGCCTGTAACGAAATACGGTGCGACGATTTTTGAAGCATAGATCACCGTGCTGATTGCGAAAGAAGTTATCTACTGTTACCAGGTGGCCCGACCCGATACGCATGGTCTTGGGAACAACGTCCACCAGTTTTTCATTAACGAATACGCGATCGCCATGGTGTAAGGGCTTGTAGCACTCAACCTCATAATCCAAGCCCAACAAACGATTGCCGGGCAGCGGTGTGCGGCAGTGATAGGTGAGTTGGCCTTCATGCTCGCCCATCCAGTCGGGCCGCCATACTTTGTGCTCCTTACACAGAACTTCTATTCCCCACGGTGCAATACGTTTGCCCCATCGTGTCTGCCGGCTAAACTCCTCGCTCCAATAGAGAGGATTGGAATCCTCAATACCTTCGACAAAGTGCTCAATGGCCCGAGTCGTCATTGGATAGGCCTCTTCTACCGGTTCGGCTTCCTGCCCGATCCAGCTCATGCCTTCCTCTTCAGTGCCAATCACATAGACTACGCCGGAGGGATCCGTTTCGGTCTTTCGCACAGTCATTGTTTTCTCCTATTTTTTTCAGGCCAAACCGACCCTGATCAGGCTTTGCTGGGGAGCACTACGGTTGCGGACCCGGTTGTAATTTTTTCAATTTCATTACCGCTGGGATCGATTTTGTCCATCCAGATATCAAGATCAACAAGGTGCTCGCCGTCCTCGGACCGCCTTCCCGTGACGATTGCTTTAGTCATCACAGTTTCATAGCGAACAATCGGGCGCCCCATTTTAATTTTTACTCTGCGAGGAATAGAGTTGGGGCCGCCCCAGGCGCACAGGGCGCGTTGAAACAAACCACATTGCCAGGTTGTGTTCATAAAGATGTCAGGAAGTCCCTGCTCACGGGCATACTCCACATCGTGGTGGCCGGGGTACCAGTCGTGGTGCGATGATGCGATTGTTAGAAAGTGGGTATGGCTCAGCGGCCCCATACTGATCGTCGGAATTTCCTGGCCGATTTCCACATCCTCAAAAAAGGTATCTTTCACTTCTGGTAATTGCATGACAACCCTCGTTTGAATGATTAAATTGCGGCCCGGCAAGGGGCTGGTAAAATGGTATAGAAACTAATTACCCTTTTGCTTACCCGGGAGCGTTAGGTCAGCGCAACGGAATGTGACACGTCCAGCCCCAGCGGGTCCTTGTCGATGATCTCCTGGGCAACAACAGTTTCGTGATAAGTGCAACTGCCCAGAGTGTGCTGAAGCTGCTTGGCCCACTTGAGAAAGGGCGTGGTACGCGCATCCGCAGTTGCGCCCATACCGCCGTGCAATTGGGTGGCCACCTGGGTGGCCTCCACTGAAGCGTAGCCGACAAACGCCTTGGCAGTGGCTACAGCCTCGCGGCTGGAGATGTCGTTATCGATGAGCCAGGCCGCGTAGTATGCCATGTACTCCCCCATGGTGGTTTTGGTCCAGGCAGCGGCCAGGTAGTTCTGAATTGCCTGGAAGGCGCCGATAGGTTGCTCGTACTGGACGCGTTCCTTGGAATAATTGATCGCCATATCGAGTGCTCGTTCGGCGAGGCCGGTCATATAACCACAGAGTACGACCGTGGCCACCTGTATTGTCGGGTTCAGCACCGACCAGGCCTGGTCGACCTCACCCACAACATTGCCAGAGTCGACGTACACATTGTCGAGGGTGACCCTGGCCTGGGGCTGCAGCGCCATTATTTTCAAGGTTTCGTAGTGAATGCCGGGAGCCCGGGCATCCACCAGGAACAGGGTCAGCCCTTGCTCGGGGTCCTCGCTGTCACTGGTGCGAGCGGCGATCAGAATCTGGTCGGCCTGCTCTGCAAACTCGACAAAATGTTTGCTGCCGCTGAGTACATAACCACCATCCTCCGCTCGGGCCGTAGTCTTTACACTTGCGGCATTGGGCCTGGCATTGGCCTCACTAAAGCCAAAAGACACTAGCCGCTTACCTTCGACAATGGCTGGCAGGACGTCCTTTTTCTGCTCCTCACTACCGCCTTCGAGGATAGCGCGGCCGCTCAGAAGAACGGTAGAAAGAAAGGGCGTTGACAGCGCCACCCGGCCCATTTCGCGCATTAATAACGTGGCGTCCATAATAGATAAATCCAGGCCGCCGTAGGCCTCGGGATAGATGACACCGGTCCACCCCATCTCTACGACTCTTGGCCACATATGGCTGGGGTAGCCTTCCGGAAGCGACTCCCACTCCCGCACTTTATCCAGCGGACATGCACTCTCGAGAAAGCCCCGAGCGCTATCCATGAGCATTTTCTGCTCTTCAGAAAATTCAAGGTTCATAGTCTTTAAGCCTTTTGTTCTGATCTATCAGTTTGACCAACGGGGTAAGCCGAGGCCTTGCTGCGCTATAATTTTTCGGTTGAGGTCCAGCCCCCCAGCCCCAGACATTTCGTGTCCGGCCCAGCAGTATTCTGCAGCCCACAAACCGTCTATTGGCGCATTGGCGTCCTCCTCGGTCATCAATCCGTAGCTGCGCATCACCTCAACGGCTAAGTCCGCTTTTGGCCAGCTTTGTACTGCTCGCCAACTTTTGGACGCCGCAGCTTCCACCGTGGGCACATAATCGTTATGAACAGCTCGCGAGGCAGCGATCAGTTGCATCATCTTGCCGCCAACCATGTCCAGGTGTTGTCTGGCGAGCCTTTGGCGAGTAACAGGGTCTTCCGCCAGATGCTCACCGTCGATTTCGGCGGTGCGAACCCATTGGACAAAGCGGTCGAAAGGTCCAGAGACCCCTTTGAAGTTGATCATGGTGAAACGCTCGCGGCTCAGCGCTTCCATCAGGTGGGACCAACCCTGTCCCTCTTGTCCGACCAGATTCTCTTTGGGAACCCGAACCTCCTCCATAATGACATCACAGGTTTCGATGCCGTTCATCATCTTGTATGGAATGGTGGTTATCCCGGGCGAGTCTGTTTTGATGAGCATGATACTCAAACCTCTGTGGCGCCTGGATCCTTTCTCAGTCCGCACCAGAGACCACATATAATCGGAGGTGTCGGCACAGGTAATAAAACGCTTGGTACCGTTTACCACATATTGGTCACCGTCGAGCATGGCACTGGTTTTGATGCTGGCAATATCGTTACCCGAGTCCGGCTCGCTGTAGTTAATAGCGAAACGAATGTCTGCGTTGAGAATACGCGGGATGAAGCGTTGCTTGAGGTCCTCGGACGCTATGCTGAGAAGGGTGTTGCCGATAATCGATACCAGGTAGGTGATGGTGAGCGAAATACCCGCGGCGCGACCAAGGTGCAACTCGTCAAGGAGGATGTATTCGGTCATGGGGACATTGTTTTCACCCCGTCCGCCGTACTCTTTGGGATAGGCGGCGCCCAACCAGCCCCTTGCCGCAATTTTCCGTACGACTTCCATCTCCAGCTCAATATGCGACGAGTGAATCTCTTCAACGCCCTTGATAACATCGGGGATCTCATCCTCGATAAACTGGCGCACTTCCATGCGGAAGGCCTGTTCTTCCGGTGTGAAGCGAAAATCCATCGCTACCTCCTGAATGTAATGTTGCTTAAGCAGTTAGTCGCTCTCATATTGAGCGGCAAATAGCGCGCCCAAGTCTATAGGCACTAGCCCTCAGTCTAAACATAACACCTTTCCTCTAAAAAGGACAAGTAACCTGACTATCAAGTAACTATACTATATGATGACTCCGAGCCAAGTCATTGGCAAGCCGGAGAGGGGAGGGATGAACATTGGTTACTGTAATCGGTGCCGAAGTTCGTCTATCAGTTTAGCAACATTTTTGTCATCGACGGGGTCTCTGGGCATGGGGATCGCAATACCATCGACCAGTCCTCCATACCACTGGGCCAGTACATCCGCCGCTTCACTGTAGTGTGCGGTTGCGACAAAGGTATTGAGTATCTCATCTGTGATGCAGGGCTTCATATCTTGCCAACGATTTTCTTTCACTAACTGCTTCAGATGAGGTCCCAGGTCGGGCCAGCCAAACATCTCCAGGCTGGACCAGTAGCGGGGTGTGGAGAAAACAGTACCCAGGAATTGTCGGTAGTTTTCCCGCAGTGCCTGAATCTCGCTCTCACTGCTGGCTATCGCAGTGAATGGGTTGGCGATGAGTAATGCTCTGTCTTGGGTTCTACCGGCGCGCTCCGCGCCCTTTTTCATATTAGGCTGAATGACTTCCCGCAGGTACTTGGGGGTTGTATTGGTCGGGTGAGTATATAGCGCGGCAGCCGTTTCTCCTGCCAATGCGGCGAGGTTTGGGCCGGTAGCGCCAATGTGAATAGGCACCTGCGAATATTCAAGGGGCTTTGGCTTGGCATACCCCTGCTGACGAGAAAACTGATAATACTTCCCCTGATAATTCAAAGGTGCGTCATCCTGCCAACAGCGAAAAATAGCTCGCAAAGAGTCTATGTATTCACGCATTCGCGGTGCGGGAGGGTACCAGGGTGTACTGAATTTCTGCAAGATATTCTCTGGCACCAGCGGACTCAGTCCAAGGCGAAACCGGCCCCTGGAATACTCTTGCAAGTCCCAGGCGGCCACGGCCGTAGTCATGGGGCTGCGGGGAAAGCAAATCAGACCGGCAATTGCCACCTCAATGCTCTGGGTTGCCTGTACCGCCGCACCCGCTGCCAATAGCGGGTCGTGGTCGAGTTCGGTAGTACTGAAGCGGTCGTATCCCATTGCTTCAGCCCGGCGTGCCATGTCGCCGACTTCACTCAGGGCCACGTGTTCGCGCATTTGCGCCCATATTCCAACCATTCGTAAGTTCTCCGCGCTCTACTTGATTTGATCTTGATAGTGGCCTGACTCGTGTTTCCCAGAAGAGCTGCCATGGGTGGGTAGGGTTCAAATCGGCTCCAGTAGGAGGTCCGGCCGGGATTCATGTAATATTTAGCCACTTTGCTGGTATCATTATGAAATATAAAGAGAATGTATATTTTCGGTGCAGCTTATTTGCTACATTATAACAGGATTGTTGTTGTTTCTTTAAGTTAGCCAGCATTCAACGATAACGAGCTATCTATGGGGCTGATAGAAACTTCCATTGGGATGAAGGCCTCGACGGTTTTTTAATATTGAGCTACAGAAAGCAGACTTTTAGTATCAGCGAATAAGCTGTAATTCACGGTCAATACTTCGTAAACAGCCAATTGGTATCAATCGTTTCGCTCAGCTTCGGTAAATTCCACTAGGCGACTATTGCGGTCTTCTTGATTGCCACCCAATTCCCTTAACTCTGTACTTCAACTTTGTTCTCAAAGACGACGTTGGCACTGTTTTCATTATCTATAAGGATTTCTACATAGCTGTCATTCATTGATGTCTAGTGTTTTCATTCAATCAATAATGCTGGTGGACGAAAGCTGCCGTTAGACGAATCTCTTTAAGGAGCAATGTAATACCCGCTAAACTGACTTATATTTTAACGGCGGCTTTCTTTGAATACTTCTTTAGTCTTGTGTGCAGGTTTGCTCAGTGAAATAGGAACACCGGACTTTCGCGAAAAACAAACAGCCGCAAAAGATATCGGGGCCAGAGATTCGTCTTCAGACATTTGGAGACTGACAACATATTGGAATGTACGCGGAACCGAACGGGGAGCTTACAGCCGCAGGTAGTGTCTAACCTCTTTTGTAATTAGAACCTGAAGTCGTTAGTAGAAGCCCCATGAATCTGTTGTAAAGGCCCCCTGAGCAAGAGAAAATGAAGGAATCCCCCACTGTTAACATAGCGACGCAAACCATTAATCCGCGAGGGTAACCGGAGTTTCAAATCCCGACGGTTTAATTGCAAGCACAGAACAGCTGATTTGGTTGAGAATATTTTCTGCTGTATTGCCCATAATAAACCCAGGAATCCCGGTTCGAGCGACAGTTCCCATGATCACTAGATCTGCATCAATCTTGTCGACCAAAGCCGGTATCTCTTTGCGTGGCAACCCTTTCGGTAGATGTTTCTTCGGCTTCAAATATTCCATTGCGTCCTTACCTAATTTTGTAGTGACCTCGTCCATTAGGCCGGCCAAATTATTTTCACTCCGTTGCCTGATCTCTTCGACATAGTCGGCAACTTCTTGATCAGAGCTTTGCATGAACCCACCTTGCATCATGCTTTCCCCCATCGCCGTAAACGCGTAGGCAATGTGCAGCTCTGCAGATTCAGACAATGCCAGCGAACTTGCCATTTCAAGAATTTGAAGATTAAGTAGGTGCCTTGTATTCAATTCCTTTGGCATATAAAAATCATCGAGGTCTACAGCCGCCAATACTCGTTGGTATGTCTTAGGTGAAGTAGAATTTAATAGCCAAACCGGGCAGGGGCACTTACGTAACAAGTGCTGATCATCACTTCCAAACACGCGGTTAAACAATCCGCCACTTTCAGCTGACTTGATAATCAGGTCACAATCGCTACGAAGAACCTTACGAATAACTTCCAGAAATGGATTACCGACCAAAACCTCAATACGTATCTCTAGCGATTGATTCCAGGAAGCAACCAATTCCTTCAACTTATTTCGATGCTCTGCAACTATCTTAGCTTGAAGGTCCGAGTGTGACAGAGATTGATTGGGTAGTTTTATTTTTGGCGGTATAACCTCAATCACCTCCACAACTGTAAGGCATGCCTGATTGCTAAGCGCAAGGGTGACCGCGCGCTCCACTGCCTCCAAGCTGTTAGTGTCTGGTGCTGCAACATAAAGAATATTCTTGAATCTTTGCATAATGCTTTCCTCCACTATCGATAGTGAACCATCTTACGCACCAATAACTTCTCCAACTCAACCAAGAATAACACGGAAGAAGAGACGAGCAAAATGCGCAACCATATATCGATACCAATAGCGGTGGTACCAAACAGAGTCTGCATTGGTGAGAAGTAGGTAAGGCCAAGTTGAAATATGATGAGTACACTAATGGCATAAAGCACATAGCGGTTACCCGTCAAGCCTGCCCAGCTAAATATTGACGCCGTGATATAGCGAGAGTTGAATAAGTAAAATATTTCGAACATTACTAATGTGTTAACGGCCACAGTCCGCGCATGCTCAATAATTGCGCCTTGCTTCATCTCCCACAGAAAAAGGCCAAATGTTCCACACATGAGGATAATGGATACAAACGCCACTCGCCAGATAAGATAAGGGGTGAGTAGAGGCCCATGGGCATCGCGCGGCGGGCGCCGCATCACATCTTGTTCGGGCGGCTCAAAAGCCAATGACAACGCTAATGTAACAGCAGTCACCATATTCACCCAAAGTATCTGCGCCGGTGTTAATGGCAACTCGTGAAAACCAAACAAAATGGCTGCAAGGATAATCAGTGCCTCACCGCCATTAGTCGGCAGAATGAACAGGATCGCCTTCTTGAGGTTGTCATAGACTGTGCGACCTTCCTCCACAGCATGGGCTATAGATGCAAAATTGTCATCAGCCAATACCATTTCAGCGGCTTCTTTGGCAGCCTCAGTACCGTTGTAGCCCATCGCAGTCCCAACGTCGGCACGTTTCAAGGCCGGCGCATCGTTTACCCCATCACCTGTCATCGCCACTATCAACCCTTGCTCTTGCAATAGTCTTACTAATAGCAGCTTATGCTCAGGGTCCACACGTGCATAAACATCCACTTCGAGCACTTGTTGGAGCAGCTCATTCTCACTCAACAAATCGATATCTTGCCCTGTAAGTACAGTATCAGCATTAACAAGCTTTAATTGCTGAGCGATGGCGCGTGCCGTAGCCGCGTGATCGCCTGTAATCATCTTCACGCGGATGCCCGCCTTATCACAAGTACGTACTGCCGCAATAGCCTCCTCGCGAGGCGGGTCGATCAAACCAAACATACCCAACATAATCAGGCCGTTTTCTACATCACTGAATCTTAATTCCAACTGCTCGTAGTTTACCGGTTTATATGCTACGGCCAATACTCGCTGCCCCTGCTGAGCCATCTCTTCAATCCGGGTCAGCCAGTAATCGCTATCAAGTGGCTGATCGCCATCAACCATTCTTTGTTGATCACACATCGCAACTACACGTTCAGGTGCTCCTTTGAGAAAGATGAAAGCCTCGTCCGTGTGACTGTGGTGAAGCGTCGCCATAAAGCGGTGCTCGGATTCGAAAGGTATTAGATCTGTACGCGGGTATTGTTTTACCTCAGATTCAATATCCAGTCCGGCTTTAACCGCAGATACTAGCAACGCTCCCTCCATAGGATCACCGTGGGTAACCCATTCCCCTTTTATTTGCTCTAGCGAGGTATCACTACATAGCACGGCAGCGCGGGCTATATCGATCAAAGGAGGTATTTCTTGTACAAGCACGTCAGCGTTTGACAGAGATATCGTACCGTGGGGATCGTAACCCGTACCGCTTACGTCAAACAAACTGTCAGAACTAGCAATCGTACGCACAGTCATTTCGTTGCGGGTCAGGGTGCCGGTTTTGTCCGAACAAATGACCGTTACCGCCCCCAGTGTCTCAACAGCGGGGAGTTTGCGAATGATAGCATTACGTCGAGCCATACGTTGCACACCGATAGCCAATGTGATCGTCATAATCGCAGGCAGCCCTTCAGGAATCGCCGCCACGACCAGACTGACAGAGGCCAGGAACATTTCAGCGGCCATGTAGTCTCGAACGAGAACACCAAAAGCGAAGGTAATCATGGCAATGCCAAGAATAACAGCGGTAAGCCAGCGGCCGAATTGTGCCATTTGACGTAACAAAGGGGTTGTTACTTGTTCCACTTCAGACACCAGCGTACTGATGCGTCCAATTTCGGTCCGCCCGCCGGTCGCCACCACTACGCCCGTCCCTTGACCATGTGTAACGAGGGTGCCCGAATACGCCATGCAACGGCGATCGCCAATGACGGCCTCCCGTTCGGCAGGGTCCGTGACCTTCTCGACCGCTATCGACTCACCTGTCAGTACGGACTCTTGAACCTGCAACCCTTTGATACGAAACAACCGCAGATCAGCCGGTATCTTATCGCCTGATTGCAACAAAACGATATCGCCTGGTACCAACTCATCAGCCCCAATCTTCTTTTGCCGGCCATCGCGTTTAACCATTGCATTCGGAGAAAGCATCTGTCGAATTGCATTCAACGCATCCTCGGCCTTACCCTCCTGGACAAAACCAATTACGGCATTAATAACCACGACACCAAGGATCACACTGGAATCCACCCAATGTCCCAGAATGGCAGTGACAGCGCTGGCCGCCATCAACACATAGATCAGTACATTGTGAAATTGGTAGAAAAATCGCACCAGTGTGCTACGAGACCTTGGCACCGGAAGCAGATTCGGCCCATGTTCCGCAAGTCTTTTGGCGGCTTCCGAAGCTGTTATCCCACTTGCTGAGGTTTCGAGTAATTCCAAGACTGCTTCCGCGCTTTTGTCATGCAAACTTTCAGGTGTCGAAATAGATTCTAATGACTTTCCATTCGCTTTTCTGGCTAATTTGCGCACCCGAAGTGTAATCGCAGCACCAACAATAGCCAGAATGGCCAACACAACGAGGGCAGTCGAACACTCGACCTCTGTAATTTTAAAATCCCACGCAAGATTTTCAATCACTCCCATATCCTCTTATTTCTCCTACAATTATGAAAGACACAGTTAAGCCACCTTAAGCACATAAGTCACTCGCTACCACCAATCGATGCTGGCTATCACAACAGCCAAGCTGTTAACAGCCCAGCTCCGGCAGCGGTCAACAAGGGCACCAAAACTCGCAATCCTAGCCCAAAGCTACCAACGAATACAGCTAGCATGGCCTTCACTAAAGTATTCGAAGAAGAGGCAATCACGATACCCAATACGGCCGCGTTCAATGAGAGATCTCCTACACTCATTCTCGACAAGGTCAGGTTAATGGGGTCAACATCTGCAATACCCGATACGGCTGCAAGCATATAGACACCAGCCTCACCATATTGATGAATTGCAGCCTTGCCGAGCAGGATTACTAGTATCAGCAGTGCGCCAAAGAACAGCGCTGGCTTCAGTTCCAGAGGATTGATCAGGTGGGCTAGCTCACTGGGTGGTGGATCGTTACTTTTGTGCCAAATAATGATCGACGACAGGAACGTCAGCATAGTCATCACTGCCATAGGAGCAATCAGCTCCCTAAACAGCGCGGGGTTGATAATGCTAGAGATCAATACCACACGAGGAAACATCGTGCCACACGCTATCAAAATACCAGAGGCCAGAAGATTTTTCATGTTCTCTTGTTTTCGAGACAAGCGAGCATAATGCAAAGTCAACGCTGTTGATGACGCCAACCCCGCAACCAACGCAGTTAACATTACCCCTCTGCCTGTGCCAGCGAGCTTCATCGAAAAGTATCCGCTGAATGAGACGCCAGCGATTAGGACCACCATCCACCAAATCTCATAGGGATTTAACGCCTGCCAGGGACCATAGCCACGATTAGGGAGCACTGGCAGAAGCACAACCGAAATCAGCAGAAGCTGCAAGGCAGCGTGCAGTTCCCGTTTTTCCAACTTTTTCAACCACCCATGCAATACATCCTTGTATCGCAATAGCATTGCGGTTACCACTGCCGCAGAAGCTGTGACGTGGTCCAGCATTTCTTTGCAACCCAGTTAAGCAGCTTTCTTCATTTCAACCATTTCCGCCTCATACTGATTTGGGCTCACATAGCCCAGGTATGAATGCAGCCTATGGCTGTTGTAAAACATAGATATGTAGTTCA
>JABHWT010000204.1 GCA_018657645.1 Halieaceae bacterium
GGGGCGTCGTGTCGACGACCTGTTTCCCAACCTCCGTGGTCATTACGAGCTATGCTATAGCAACCCCGATGTTCAGGAACTCGCGGCCTGCGACCTGGTGTTCTTTGCCACGCCACACAATGTTGCAATGAACCTGGCCCCCCAACTTCTGGCGGCGGGAGCTCGAGTGATCGATTTATCTGCCGACTACAGAATTCGCGATGCGGCAAAGTGGTCTCAATGGTATGGCGAGCCCCATGCGAGCCCGGAGCTACTGTCCGATGCGGTTTATGGCTTGCCGGAGGTAAACCGGGAAAGAATTGCCAGCGCCACGCTCGTTGCCTGCCCCGGATGTTATCCCACGTCTGTTCAACTGGGCTTTTTGCCACTGCTGGCAAATAACCTGGTCGATGTATCGGGATTGATTGCCAGCTCCGCCTCAGGTGTTAGCGGTGCGGGTCGCCAGGCCAAGGTAGACAACCTGCTGAGCGAGTTAACAGATAGCTTCAAAGCCTATGCGGTGCAGGGGCATCGCCATTTGCCGGAAATTGAGCAAGGTCTGTCCGATGTCGCTGGCACATCGGCCGAGCTTACTTTTGTGCCCCATCTGTTGCCTATTATCCGCGGTATTCATTCAACCCTGTTTGCACAATTGTCCGAACCTGGCACCGACCTGCAGTCACTCTACGAATCTTTCTATATTAACGAGCCTTTCGTCGATGTGTTGCCCTCGGGTAATTATCCACAGACGCGGACGGTCAAAAGCGCTAACCGCTGTCAGATTTCTGTTGCCACACCCCAGGACCGCAATACGGTGGTCGTTCTTGTGGCCATCGACAACCTGGTTAAAGGGGCGTCTGGCCAGGCCGTTCAGAACATGAATATCATGCTGGGTCTTCCCGAAACCATGGGCCTGAACGGTATAGGCCTGCTACCCTGATGAGTGACGAGCGGTATAAAACAGTAGTCAGGCGGCGCCATGTGAGACACCTAGAGACCCGGGTGTTGGCCGCAATTACCGTGGTGGTAGCGACCCTGGCCGGGGGGTTCTTCTGGGGGCAGGAAACAGCCTTCAGCAGCGGTGGAATCGAGCCGGAAGTGTACCGAACAATGAAAGCGGCACTCCCCGAAGCCGAGCGACAGATAGAGGCGCTAAGGCGGCACCTGGAAGTAGTTAGCGGCCGCTTTGATGTAAATAGCGCGGAACTGGAGTTGCTCCGAAAAGAAATTGTGACGCAGAAGGAGCAGATTGCCTCCCTGAAAGAGGGGCTGGCGTTCTATAAAAGCCTCATGGTCCCTGGAGAAATTGCACAGGGGTTGAGTGTTAGAGGCATCGAATTGGTCGCTACCGAGGAGGGGGGTCGCTTTTCTTACCGGATTGTAGCCCAACAGGAAGCGCGCAAGCACGATACGCTTAAAGGCAGTTTGTCGGCAGAGCTGCTTGGACAAGAGGGAGGTGAGCAGGTAACGTACCCACTGGCGGCCCTCAGCGAAGGGATAGACGATAACGAACTGGTGTTGCGTTTTCGCTATTTCCAGTCTATAGAGGGGGAATTAATACTACCAGAGGGCTTTGAGCCCCAGAGTGTCAGTATCGTGGCCAGGTCAACCAGACCGCGAAAAGCAGAAGTCAGGGAATTGTTTCCGTGGCAGGTACAAGAGAGGTTTACGCATGTGGGGAGATAAAGAAAAGAGTTTCAGTGCGCCGGGGGGTACAACCCTGGTGTCCCGCGACACGGTTATTGTGGGAGACATTCACTTCACTGGCGCCCTGGAGATAGAGGGCCTGGTTCAGGGTAATATTATTGCGCAGCCTGGCACAGATGCCTTTGTTCGCGTGGTGCATAAGGGCCGGGTAGAGGGAGAGATTCGCGCGCCTTCGGTGGTAATGAATGGAGAAATAGTTGGCGACATATACTCCACCAAGCACCTTGAATTAGCTTCTAAAGCGCGTGTCCAGGGCAGTGTGTTTTATGCTCAGGTTGAGATGGCGGCGGGTGCTGAGGTCAACGGTGGCCTGCAGCACAACACCGAGTCTTCAACCGCTGAAGGCAAGGCGCCGGAGTCGCCGCTTATTTTTGCCGGGGCCGCCAAAAACGACGCCGAAGAAGAGGTTGCCGCAGCGGGTTCTGGTAAAAGTTGACTAAAATGGTCGGATTTAAGATAATAGGCGCTACTACATAGTCCGCAGTTGCCGGATGATCAACGAGATAGACAATGGCTGTAACTGAAGATCTGAATCAAACCAGTATAAAGCTCTCTCTGCGCGCCGCGGAGAAAGTGCGTGAGCTGGTGGATGAGGAGGAGAACAACGAGTTGAAACTGCGGGTGTTTATTACCGGCGGTGGTTGTTCCGGCTTTCAATATGGCTTCACCTTTGACGAATTGATGGCAGAGGATGACACTGTTATCGAGGAAGATGGGGTCATTCTGGTAGTAGACCCCATGAGCTTCCAATATCTTGTTGGATCGGAAGTGGATTATACCGAAGGGTTGGAGGGTTCGCGCTTTATCGTCAGTAACCCTAATGCCTCCAGCACCTGTGGCTGTGGCTCGTCGTTTTCTGTTTAAACTGATCTGGCGCCAGCAAATACGCCGCCGAGCACGCGCGGTCCGAGGGCTCCGGTTACCGCCGGTGCATTGCCATTCATTCCTGCCAGTGTCTGACAGGCCAGCCAGGCAAAGGCCGTAGCCTCTACCCAATCGGGGTCTATACCCAGAGTGATTGTTGTTTCCAGTGCTGCGGGTTCAAGGTGGTGTCGCAGGCGCTGTAAGAGCGCGGTATTGTGGACACCGCCCCCGCAAGCATAGACCTCGTTGAGGTTCAGGTCACAGTTATCCAGCCCTCGGGCAATCGTTATTGCAGTATATTCCAGTAGTGTTGCCTGGACGTCACAGGGGGCCAGCGGTGGGTGCTCAGCGAGGCAGGAATCCAGCCAGCTGAGGTTAAACTCCTCTTTACCGGTACTGCGTGGTCCCTGTTTTTCGAGATAGGGGTGTTGTAGCAGGTTCGCAAGTAGAGCCCCGTTAATGGCGCCGCTGGCTGCCCAGTTTCCGTCGAGATCATACTGCCAGGAGGGGTGGTGGCACCGAGCCCAAAGATCCAGCAAGGTGTTGCCGGGGCCGGTGTCAAACCCTTCAAGTAGTTGTTGCCCTGCCAATAGTGTGGCGTTGGCCAGTCCCCCTATATTGACTATGGCGCGATTAACGCCTGTCTTCGCAAATGCCGCGGCGTGGAAGGCGGGAGCCAGGGGCGCACCCTGCCCGCCTGCGGCCATGTCCCGGCGTCGGAAATCTGCCACCGTGGTAATGCCGGTGCCCTCGGCAATGGTGTTGGGGTCGCCTATCTGCAGGGTGAAATTCTTACAGTCTGCTTGCGACCCCGAGGGGGGGCGATGTCTTACGGTTTGCCCGTGACTACCGATTGCAGTGATATCGGCTGGCGTTAAACCAGCAATAGATACGGTCTCCAGGGTGGCATCGGCAAATAATTGACCGAGTTCCCTGTCCAGGGTGCCCAGGCGCTCAATCTCGTTGTCGCCCGGGTGGCTGAGCTGGGCAATGCGGCCGCGTACATCGGCCGGGATGGGGTGTTCTCTGGGTGCCACCAGAGA
>JABHWT010000300.1 GCA_018657645.1 Halieaceae bacterium
GCCACCGGGTCCATATCGGGGTCTATGTCACTAAGACCAAGGCCCTGATATTGTTTGTACACACGCCAGAAGATGGAATCCGGCGCGATCACCTGATCCGGACTCAGCTTGTCCAGCGCCTGACCCGCTGGCCTTAATACCTCTGCGGCAAAGCGGTGGACGGTGTCCCTGATCTGGCGTTCATCTTCGCTAAGATCATAATCGAGAGTAGTAAGGGGCATGGTATTCTCCAATTCCGGGGTTTGTAGTTTAACCCCTGTCTATACATGATGCGGTTTGCCTTTGTCTGATTCGCAAGTAAAAAAACAAGGCCCCCCGAGCTTGTAACACAGGATGCCAAGCGCTTTAATTGATTTGGCGCAACCAGATGGTTGTTGTTGTGTATATTTGACATTTATACCCTATACTTCAGGCTCGACACCCGACGGCACCCGAGAGCTGGAACATTCGAGAAAATGGCGAGCACTATGAACAATCAGGCTACGGAGCAGTGGACGGGCAGCGGCACAATTTTACTGGTCGATGACGAGGAAGCTATTCGCACGATTGCTACAAAAGTGCTGGCGAGCATTGGGTTTGAAGTCATAACCGCCGCCGATGGTCTCGAGGCTCTGGAACACTATTCAAAGCTCGGCGATAGTATCGCCCTGGTGTTGCTGGATATGACCATGCCGCGCATGAATGGCGAGGAGACCTTGATCGAACTTCGACGACGCAACAACGAGGTTAAAATTGTTCTCTGCAGTGGCTATATTGACGCTCAACTCATCAGCGCCTATGACGGTGACGGTATAACTGCTTTCATCCAGAAGCCCTACATGCGCAATGATTTGCGAACCACGCTGCGCCAGATGCTAGGGTAGCGCTGAACAATGGGCTAGAACCATAGTAAAGCCGTAAGATAAATGCCCCCGTTTACCATGAGCGCCAACACCGAATAACCCATAATATCTCGAATATGAAGCCCCGCGATTGCCAGCACCGGCACCGCGTATAGTGGTTGAATAGCATTGGTCCAGACCTCGCCAATGGTAACGGCCATGGCAATACGGGGTATATCCGACCCAAGCTGGATCGCCGCTTCGGTCATTATCGGCCCCTGTACCGCCCACTGCCCCCCGGCCGATGGAATAAAAATATTAAGGAATGCCGCTGAAAAGAACGTCCAGATAGGCAATGTCTGAGCGGTTGATATGGATACAAAACCGCTGACGAAAAGCTCGGCCAGACCAGAGGCCGCCATCATTCCCATTAGACCAGCATACAGCGGGTACTGAATCAAAAAGGGACCGGCAATCTTCGCTGCATTGCTCAGAAGCATGATGTAGTGACGCGTGGAGTCTGCAAACAGCAGCCCTACTACAACAAACACCATGTTCAACGAGTTCAGGTTCAGGGAACCGCCCAGGGCAAAGTAGCGAATGACATACACTGCACCAAAAGCGCCGAGGCAGAGCGTGGCCACTCGCGTACGTTCCAACCTTTGGGATGGCGTCATCTCGTTGTTGGGTATCTCTACTAACGCCTCCTCAATATCGGCCGATAGCGGCATTTCGATAATATCCTCGTCGGGCGGCGCCGCAGAGCTTAGAACCAGCGGCAGACAAACCAGGATGGTCACCACTATGGCCATGCTCCAGGGTGAAAAAATAGTGTGCTCGAGCCCGATTAAACCAATTTTTTCCGACAGAAAGTGATCCGGCGTATTCAGAATAAGAGGAATGGAGGCCGACAAACCCTGCATTCCCAGAACACTGCCGGAGTATGGGCAGGCCACCAGTAGCGGGAAGTGAATCCTGATACCGCGTTTGCGACAGTCTTCTCCGATAATGCGCGCCAGTACCGCCGGGACAATTAATCCTATACCCCAGGATATCAACGCCAGGCCGCCCGCCAACACTGTAAGGGATATATAGGCGCCGCGAGCGGAGGTTACGTAGCCTGCGATGTTGACCAGAGCCCTGTTGATCGGCCGCGTATGCGCGACCACATGGCCCAGCGCCAATATGAGAATCATCTGCGCAGTGAACCGCAATAAACTCCAGTACCCCTCGCCCCAGGCGTCAATGGTCTCGGTAACACCATAAGGCGTAAAAGCGACAGCGGCGCCAAAACAAATAATAGTCAATGCGATGGCAATAACCAGCGGATCTGGCATCCATCGGGTTGCCAGGCGCACGAAAAAAAGGGTCATTGTTTGCAGCATGGCAGACCACCTCCCGGGAACACTTCTTATGGGTATTATTCCTGTTACCTTAACAAAGGGGCGACCCAGACTCCACAACCAAACTACTGTAGTGCACCGGAGGTTTCCTCCGCCAATTTGCTGCCATGCCTGTGCAGTTGATGCTGCAGCCAGGCTTTCAGCCAAAAATTGTCACTCTCGGCCAGCAATGCCCTGTGAATATCGACAGCAAGCCTGTTAGCTCCTGAATGAGCATCCTCCTGGGAACCCACGATATCCAACAAGTGCAAGGCCTCTAGATAGTCGCCGGCTTCAAATTTTTGAGTCGCCCGACAGACCAACGCATCGGCCCCGCCCGCCAGTTCAATCAGGTCTGCATGCACCGCTTTTTGCGACACCGCATACAGTTCAGTTGTGGACTGATGGTGAAACCAACCCGCATAGCCCTCCCATATTGCCCGCACGCTCCAGGACACCATGCC
>JABHWT010000328.1 GCA_018657645.1 Halieaceae bacterium
CGGCACCGAGAGAGTTTACCCAGCACGCCCGTAACCCCGAGCGCAATGTCATTATCGGTGGCGACCGCACCGTGCTGGTCCCCGCCTATGGCTCGCCCTTTGTCTACGACCTGGACCAGGGGCGTCGCTACGCCACGCTCGCGGATTTTGAAAATTTTGTGAAGTTGGCCTACGTAGCGCCGGGTATGCATCACTCCGGGGGTACGGTGTGCGAGCCGGTGGATCTGCCGGTTAACAAGCGTCATTTCGACATGATTTACTCTCACATCAAATACAGCGACAAACCCTTTATGGGTTCTGTGACCGAGCCGGGCCGTGCCCAGGATACGATCGATATGGCCAGGATCGTATTTGGCGAGGAGTTCGTACGGAATAACTGTGTCTGCATCAGCCTGATTAATGCCAATTCCCCCCTGACTTTCGATGCCACCATGTTAGGTGCTGCCAAGATATACGCGGCGCACAATCAAGCCACTGTCATATCCCCCTTTATTCTCGCCGGTGCCATGTCACCGGTGACAGTCGTGGGAACAGCGACCCAAATCCTGGCCGAGGCACTGGCGGGGATGGCCTTTGTGCAATTGGTGAAGCCCGGGGCGCCGGTGGTATTTGGCAGCTTTGCCTGTGCCATCTCCATGCAAAGTGGTGCCCCGACATTCGGTACGCCGGAGCCCAGTATGGTGATGTACATGGTGGCGGCTCTGGCGCGGCGGCTGGGCGTGCCTTTTCGCAGTGGCGGCGGTTTATGTGGCTCAAAAATTCCCGACGCTCAGGCGGCGTACGAATCAGCGAACACCTTGCAGAGCGCCGCGATGGCCGGCGTCAACTTTATGCTGCATACCGCCGGTTGGCTGGAGGGTGGACTGTCAATGGGCTACGAGAAGTTCGTCATGGATTGTGATCAGGCTAATATGATTGCGGTGTTGCTGGCAGGGGCCGACACGACAGACAACGGACAGGCCCTGGATGCCCTTCGCGAGGTTGGTCCGGGGGCTCACTTTCTGGGCGCAGAACATACCCAGGCCAATTTTGAAACTGCATTTTATCGCTCGACCGTGGCCGACAATAACAGCTATGAGCAGTGGCAGGCCGAGGGAGAACTCGACTGCGCGCAGCGCGCGAATGGACAGTGGAAGCAAATGCTCAATGATTATCAGGCGCCGCCCATTGACCCGGCGGTGGATGAGGCTTTGCAGGAATTTATAAACAAGCGTAAATTGTCGTTTCCGGATAAGGACTACTAACCCTGAGCTGAGAGGATCGGACCATGGCTGATATTGATAACGATCAGAATGACGTTGATGAGAATGAAGACGATATTATTCTATCCGAGTTGCCGGATGATGAGTTGGTGGAGCAAATGCACGACGACCTGTATGACGGTCTGAAGGAAGAAATCGAGGAGGGTACCAGCATTCTTCTGGAGCGCGGCTGGTCTGCGGAAAAGGTGCTTTCGGAGGCACTGGTCGCTGGCATGACCATTGTCGGTATCGATTTTCGCGATGGTATTTTGTTCGTGCCAGAGGTACTTCTGTCTGCAAACGCCATGAAGGGCGGCATGGCGATCCTGCAGCCACTGCTGGCGGCAGCCGGGGCCAAGCCAGCCGGCTCCATGGTCATTGGCACGGTCAAGGGCGATATTCACGATATTGGAAAAAACCTGGTCGGCATGATGATGGAGGGGGCGGGGTTTATTGTCACCGATATTGGCATCAACAATTCCGTCGAGGAGTACATCGCGGCACTGGAGGAACACCAACCCGACATTCTGGGTATGTCCGCCTTGCTCACAACGACCATGCCCTACATGAAAGTGGTGATAGATACGCTGGAGGAACAGGGCTTGCGTGATAAGTATATCGTCATGGTCGGCGGGGCACCGCTGACCGAGGAGTTTGCCAATGCGGTAGGCGCGGATGCCTATTGCCGCGATGCGGCGGAGGCATCCTCCAGGGCGGTACAATTGGTGTCTGAAAAGCGAGCCAGGGAACATAACATGTATCAAGGAAGCGAGGTGACCTAGATTCGTTGTCGCTCTTGTTAACACCGCCCGTTAGCTGGGCATGACTGTAGTAATTTGCTGAGATACGGTGCCATGCAGAAGATAGTCGTTTACTGGCGAGACATTCCATCCCAGATTATTGTCAAGCGCGGCCGCCAGCGGGGCAAGGCCGCTTTGCCCCAGCGTTTTCAGGAGGCCATAGACCGGGCCGCGATGCGAGCCGGTCGGGGTGGCAGCGAGGCCTATATGGCGGACTGGCGCCGGGTAACTACAGATTTAACCGGCAGTGGTGATCTAGACCAGATGGCCGGGCAAGAGGCTGTGACCCTTGAGGCGCAATACGGGGATGACAGGCTTCGCTTACTCGTAGCCAATTTCGGCCTTGCGGCAGAGTAGCCATGTACCGGGTACGGCTGTGGTCGGTTCGTAATGCCTTTTGGCTGAATAAACTCTATGCCTTGCTGGAGGCGTTCCTTGTTGTTCTGAACCCACTACTTGAACGCATTGGCCACCAGCGACTGGATCGCGGTTTTGCTGCAGTGGAACACTGTGTAAAGGGCTTCCTGTTCGATTCCCAGGGCTGTGGCCAGTGCACACTCAAATCTACCGGTATGGCCTGCCCCATGAATTGCCCCAAAACACTGCGCAATGGTCCCTGCGGAGGCGTGCGAGCCGATGGTAATTGCGAGATTAAAACGGATATGACCTGTATCTGGGTAACTGCATGGGAGGGCAGTCATCAGCTGCGGGATGGCGAGCAGGAAATGCAGGTTATTCAGGATCCAGTGGATGCGCGACTACAGGGAAGCTCTGCCTGGTTAAGAGCGGTGCGCAAACGGATTCAGCAACACAAGGCGGCCTCCGATGCATTTTGATGACGAGCCTATCCCGGGAGAAAATCTGCCGATACTGCCTGGACACGTCTCTCCAGGCCGTTTGGAACGTGTATTGCGGGCCGGTGCTTTTGCCGTTACGGCGGAAATCGCGCCCCCCGATTCCGCCGATCCCCACGAGGTGTATGAGCGAGCCCGGGTGTTTGACGGTTATGTCGACGCGATTAATGCCACCGATGGCTCGGGGGCTAACTGCCATATGTCCAGCGTCGGAATGTGTGCTTTGTTAACCCGCCGCGGTTACTCCATGGTCATGCAAATCTCATGTCGAGACCGGAACCGTATTGCAATACAAGGTGACGTGTTGGGGGCATCCGCAATGGGCGTGTCCAGCATTCTCTGCCTCACTGGTGATGGGGTGGAATCCGGTGACCACCCCCAGGCGCGACCCGTATTCGATATGGATTGCATGACGACTCTGGAAATGCTGCGCGGTATGCGCGACGAGGGGCATTTTCTCAGTGGCCGTAAACTCAGCCAC
>JABHWT010000326.1 GCA_018657645.1 Halieaceae bacterium
AAAGCCGAGGGTGGTTGGGGCGTTGTTTGCACCGAGTACTGTTCAATCCATCCCACGTCCGACCCTTCACCGTTTAACTCGGCGTCACTGTGGGACAAGGGTGATATCGCTAATATGGCACTGATGACCGATGCCGTACACGCGCACGGTGCGCTGGCGGGTGTCGAGCTGTGGTATGGCGGGTCCGACACCCCAAATCTGCACACGCGAAGCCCGGCATTGGGCATTCGATCCATGCCCTCTCTGATTGACCCTGTTCAGTCACGGGCGATGAACAAGCGCGACATCCGTGCTCTTCGCCACTGGCACCGACAGGCGGCAGACAGAGCAAAGCAGGCTGACTTCGACATCGTGTATGTCTACGCCTGCCACGGGTATCTGGCTGGCGAGTTTCTGTCGCGCACTCATAATACCCGCACCGATGAGTACGGTGGTTCCCTTGAAAACCGGGTCAGGCTTGTGCGGGAATTACTGGAGGAAACCCGGGAGGCCATTGGTCCCGATAAAGCACTGGCTATCCGCTATTCCGCCAATGGGCTGGGGGATGCGCACCTGGATGCCGACGAGGCCAGGGACGCTGTGCACATGCTGGGTGAGCTTGCGGATTTGTGGGATATCACGGTCAGCGACTATGGCCAGGAAATGGGGACGTCGCGGTTTGTAAAAGAAGCCTCCCTTGAAAAACAGGTGTCCTGGGTACGCGAAGTAACCAATAAACCAGTTGTGAGTGTCGGCCGATTTACGTCTCCCGATACGATGGTTGGGCAGATTCGCCGCGGTGTGGTCGATTTTATAGGCACCGCTAGGCCGTCCATCGCCGACCCATTCCTGCCCACAAAAATACGCGAGGGACGACTGGATGACATTCGCGAGTGTATTGGCTGTAATATATGCTATGCGGGTGATTCGCGGGCGGTCCCTATTCGCTGCACCCAAAACCCGACAATGGGCGAGGAGTGGCGGCGGGGCTGGCATCCCGAGCGAGTTCCCGATGGCAGTGACGAGACGGTATTGATTGTCGGTGCGGGGCCTGCCGGTCTGGAGGCAGCCCATATCCTTGGAAAACGCGGCTACAGTGTTTCCATTGCAGACCGCGCCCTTGAGTCCGGCGGTCGTGTCACCCGGGAAAGCAGATTGCCCGGTTTGTCGGAGTGGGCACGAGTACGGGACTATCGCCTGAGCCAAATCGGCACCCTGCCCAACGTCCACCTGTACCTGGACAGTGTAATGGGCGTAGAGGAGGTCACCGATTTCGCTGCAGATCACGTGATAATTGCCACTGGCTCCCGGTGGCGACGCAACGGTCTGGGGCGGTGGCACAAATCCCCTGTTACCGACTTTGAACAGCCCAATGTGATCACACCCGACGACATTATGGACGGCGCGCAGCCCGCCACATCGGTCTGTATCTTTGATGACGACTACTATTACATGGCAGCGGTTATAGCGGTGAAACTGGCCGAGGCTGGCTGTGAGGTTCCCCTGGTGAGCACAGAGGGAAGACCTGCTGCGTGGGGGGACAATACCGAGGAGCAGACACCGACCCATCAACAGTTACTGGCCCTTGGCGTGAACTTTGTCGGTTATCATGCGGTAACGGGTTTCGACGGTGAGCAAGTAATGGCGAGCTGTATTTTCTCCGAAAACGAGCGGCGTATTGCCGCGCAGTGGCTTGTGCCAGTGACATCGCGAGAGCCCCAGGATGCGCTGTATCAGGAACTCGACAACAAGCGGGATGTATTAGCTGCTGCCGGGATGCAGACACTGGTCATTATCGGCGATTGCGAAGCGCCGGGAATTATCGCCGGAGCCGTTCAGTCAGGGCACAAAGTTGCCAGGGAAATCGGTCGGGAAACGGCACCCCCGAAGCGAGATCGATAGAGTATCCCTGAAACTTATTCTATGAATGCTGAGGTCAAGGAACTTGATCATTTCCACAAACTTGCTGTAGTCTTAATTGGTATAACAATATAACGAGGGCTAGATACCATGAGAAAACTCCCCTTTCTGCTGTTAGCTCTGCCGTTGGCCATTCAGGCCCAGGCTCAGGCCCAATCATCCGGTGGTTCTCGCATGCTCGAGGAAATCATCGTAACGGCCACCAAACGAGAGACAAGTTTAATGGACACGGGTGCTGCCCTTAGCGCCTACGACTCGAATATGCGCGATTTGCTTGGCATAGACACGTCCAGTGATCTGGCGGTTCGCACGCCCTCTGTTTCCATCACCTCCTTCCGGGTGAGTATTCGCGGGGTAGGACGCCCTAACCTGGCGGTGGGTTCAGACCCGGGTATTGGTACCTATTACGACGGCGTGTACAACACCGAGAAATCGATCATAGATTTCTCCAATATGTGGGATCTGGAGCGACTGGAAGTGTTGCGCGGTCCCCAGGGTACCCTGTATGGACGCAATTCAGTCGGCGGCGCTATTAATTTGATATCCCGAGAACCCACGGATGAATTGAGCGGTGCTCTTAACGTGGAGGCCGGCAGTGATGACTGGCGAGTCTACCAGGGAAGGCTGGGGCTGCCATTGACCGAGAAATTAGGCGCACTTGTGTCGCTGTCTGATATAAGTCGCGACGGTTTTCAGAAGAACGAAATTAATGGCAAAGACCAGCAGCAACGGGAAAACCGCTACGCCTCGCTGATGCTCAAATACGAGTGGAACGACGACTGGGTCACCACATTCAAGGGTTGGCGGCACGATGTCAATGCCCGGCAAGGCACCGGCTATAATAACGAGCCCTGGCACACCGATTATATTCAGCCTATGCAGGATGTCGATACCGGTGTGACCTTAAATTTCCCGGGTATGTTTCCCGGTACTAACTTTGTTAACGCGCGCCAGGGGTCTCTGGTTGAAAACCCCGGTATTAAGAATGAGGACCATGTGCGCGAGGACAGTGCACCCAATCTCGATTCCGATACGTCTATGGCCATACTCACCAATGAGTTTGTCATCGACGACTACACTATTAAATATATTGGCGGTTATAATAAATACTACTACGTCACTACCCACGACAATGATAGAACAGCGGCCCAGGATTCGGGTGTTGACTGGCGCAATTTGTATTTCCTGGGCCTTCCGGTTTCGTTCTTTACTGGCCACACGATCACCCCCCCCGATACGCACTGGATTGTTAACCAGGAGGCCCAGTTCGTGTCTCACGATCTGCAGGTATTGACAGATTTTGATGGCGATTGGAATTTTATCGGGGGACTTTACTACTACCGTAGCCACGAGGACCAATTGGTGCGGGTGGACGAGCTCAACGACGACCTGATGGAAGTCTACGCCTTCTTCGCACAGTTTATTAACAAGCCGGTCAGCCCGGATAACCTGCTCTACGAGGGACATGCCAACGTGACCACCCGCTCCTATGCGGCCTACGGTCAATTGGAGTGGGACTATTCGGAGCGGGCTACCCTGACCTTTGGTTTGCGTTACTCCTACGACGAGAAGGAGGCTCGGGATTATACCTATGTGCAATATGTGGGTGAGGGTGATGGGTTTGTGTACCGCAAGGAGAAGGAAGACTGGAGCGAACCCACCTGGCGTTTAGGCATAGACTATGAACTGAATGCCGACAGTATGGTGTACGCGTTTATCGCCACAGGCTACCGCGCCGGCGGTATTAATACCCTGAAGCCCACGGCTTCAGATCAACTGGACGTGGTGGATCCGGAAACCCTGACTTCCTTTGAGGTGGGCTACAAGGCCATGCTCAATAATGGCCGGATGAGTGTGGCCACTGCATTGTTCTACTATGATTACGAGGACCTGCAGGTTCTCAAGGCCGATGTGGTCAACGGTGTGTCGGTGAACTCCTTTTCGAATGCCGATGCTGCCACCGCTTATGGCTTTGAGGCCGAGGTGACAGCGTTGATCAATGACAACCTGACGCTCAGCGGTGCCTATTCCTACAACTACACAGAGTATGATGATTTTAAGGGCAATGATAACAACTTGTGCACGATTGGCCCCCTGGCCCAGGGCCATGGACAACACGACCTGTGTATTAACGAGCAGGATCTGAAGGGTAATCAGTTTCCCCTCACCCCGGAGCATAAGTTTTCCCTGAATGCTAACTATCGCTGGAGCATGATGGATCTGGACTGGATGGCGATAGCCAGCTACATGTACACCGGCGAGCAGTACATGAGTGAGTTCAATATTGACGACTACACCTTCGGCGATGTGACCTACACGGACCTGGATTACGTGGATAGCTGGGATCGCTGGGACGCACGCCTGAATGTGCAGCCCCCGGAAGGTCGCTGGTCAGTGACTGCTTTTGTCAAGAACATTACCGATGACAGGGAGATCATCTCCCGAGCCAGACCCTCCAGTGCCGGCCATATTCGGGGGCGTGGATTAAGTGCGCCTCGCACCTATGGTTTGCGTGTCGGCTACGAGTTTTGAAAGCCTCGGGGACAGGCTCTTTTATTTGACAAGACCCGAGGAGCAATGAAGCCTCTCGCTGAACTATTTTGAATGGGTCTGAGGTGCCTTAGTCCTGGTGAATGACCGAGCAGAACAACAGAATATTCTGATTGTCATGGCCGACCAACTGAGTGCCAAGGCTTTGGGTTGCTATGGCAACAGCGAAGTCATTAGTCCGACTATCGATAAACTGGCCGATCGAGGCGTATTATTTGAAAACGCCTACACCAATAGCCCGCTGTGTACACCGGCTCGTTACGCATTGATGACGGGGCAGTATATTTCTCACTGTGGCGGCTATGACAATGCCGCCTATATGCCCACCACTATGCCCACCTTCGCCCACTACCTGCGCCTTATGGGGTATAAAACTTATCTGTCGGGCAAAATGCACTTTGTTGGGCCAGATCAACTGCACGGTTTTGAAGAACGTGTAACGACCGATATTTATCCCGCCGATTTTGGTTGGATCCCGGACTGGACAAATGCCGATAAAAGGATGGATTTGTGGTACCACAACATGTCCAGTGTTAAACAGGCGGGCGTGGCGGCGATCACCAACCAGTTTTCCTACGATGATGAAGTCGGTCATCAGGCAATGCGGGTCATCTACGACCATGTGCGATCACAGGACCCTCGACCGATGTGTCTGGTGACGAGTTTTATGCACCCCCATGACCCCTATGCCACGCGACAAAAGTACTGGGATTTGTATGAGAATGTGCAGATTTCATTGCCCGAGGTGCCCCGCCCTGAAAGCTGTAATCAGGACCCTCATAATTTGCGGCTCGAAAGGGCCATGGCGCTGGATGCAGTAGATTTGTCCGAGGCGGAAATCATCCGCGCCCGTCGAGCCTATTATGGCAATGTGTCCTATGTGGATGAATGGTTGGGGCGGCTAACAGCGACGCTGGATGAGTGTGGAATGGCGGATAACACCAGTATTGTTTTCATATCGGATCATGGTGATATGCTGGGTGAATACGGGCTCTGGTATAAAATGACCTTTCGGGAATGGTCCTGCCGCATTCCGATGATTGTTTATGACCCGAGACAATTCAAATCGCGTCGGGTGAAGCAAGCCGTTTCACTGGTTGATGTGTTGCCAACCTTGCTGGACCTGGCCCAGAGGGGCGGCGACACCGGTAAACCAGCGCCGATTGATGTGTTGGATGGACGCAGCCTGGTGCCATTATGCATGGGCCAAGACATTAATGACCCGGACCGGACAGTCAGTGAATATCTGGGAGAGGGGGCGGCGGCGCCCATGTTGATGATTCGGCGAGGACGCTATAAGTACATTGAATGCAGAACGGATCCCGATTTACTATTTGACATTGAAAGCGACCCCAATGAAGAGATTAATCTGGCGGAGGATCAGGCGTATGAAAAGGTACTGACGAAGTTTAAGTCAGAAGCTGCCAACCACTGGGATGCAGATCAAATGAGAGACACGGTTATCGCCTCACAGAAAAGGCGAAGAGCCGTACACCAGGCATTACAGAAAGGTCGGGTACAGCAGTGGGATTTTAATCCCCAACAGGATGCCAGCGAACAATACTCCCGAAGCCATATGGATCTGACAGAGTTTGATATAAACTCACGTTCACCTCGACCAAGGCCTTTCAATCCCAGATTCAAGTAGTAGATGAAAGCCGGCGGGTAGAGCTTTTATTCTGAGGCTTACGGCCATAAATTGGGAATATCTGGCATTACAATAAACCGAAATAGATTTCAGGAAACTCGATGAAGTATTCGCAAATTGGACAGGACAAATTTGTCCTATCCGTTCTGGGCGAAACACACAGGGGGACTTTTGTCGATATTGGCTGTCACTTACCCTTTGAAATCAGTAATACACTTTTGCTTGAGGAAAAGGGGTGGACCGGCGTTGCCATCGATATCGTGGACTTCTCCAGAGAGTGGGAGGAAAGGTCGACGCCATTTGTTCAGGGCAATGCTCTGGAGTGCGATTATGCGCAAATATTCGATGACTACGACTTACCAATGGTTATCGACTATCTGAGTGTTGATGTGGAATCAAGTGGCGATAGGTTTAATGTGCTAAAGGAGGTTCTGTTAGCAAACCGTGAATTCAGGCTGATTACGGTCGAGCATGATCTTTATAAAGGGTATCGTGAGACGGAGCAAGTTCCGCAACGTAATTTACTATCGCGATTGGGTTACTCGCTGGTAGCCTCGAATGTCGGTAGCGGGAACGGATTACCCATGGAGGATTGGTGGGCCAACACCAGACTTGTCAACGCGGACAACTATGCGAGTTTCTTGTCTAGTGGAATGGCTTATCGCGACATTTTCGCAAAGGCGGGGATTACCATCTGATTTCTTATTCTTGCAAGCTCAAAGCAACTTGCTCTTTTATCATCGTCCACAGTGCTTTTACATGTTCACGTGTTGTTGATTCAACGCCAATGGACACGCGTACCATCCAGCGGCCATTCAATTGAGATGGGCTCATAAAAGCCAATCCGGACTGATTAATTGCATCCACCCAGTTGAGAGTATGTTGATCGAGCGCATCGGCATCCATTCCAACCGGTTCGTGCCGGATACAAACAGTCTGAAGGTTAACCGGCGTCAGTACCTTCCAGTCCCTTGTATTCTCGACCTCTGCTGCAAACCACTGTGCGTTGCCAATATCCCGGCGCAGCCGCATACGAATTGCCTCGGGTCCGTCGAGGCTTAGATGAAACCAGAGTTTCAGGGCGCGAAAACGTCTGCCCAGCGGTATTCCCCAATCGCGGTATTGGGTAACCTCGCTGTCGACGCTGGAGCGCAAATAACTCGGGTTGGTGGACATGACCTGGATCAGTAAATCGGGGTCTTTGACGTAGAACAGTGAGCAGTCGAGAATGGTGCCCATCCACTTGTGCGGGTTCCAGCTGATGGAGTCCGCATCTTCCACGCCATCCCACAGGGAGCGGCACTCCGGAAGTAACATTGCACTGCCTGCCATGGCTGCATCTACATGAACCCAGATGCCATGCTGTCTTGCCAGTTCAGTAATTGGCCCGAGGGGGTCGAACGCGGTGACGCCAGTTGACCCTACCGAAGCAATAATAGCTGTGGGGATATGGCCCTCGGTCAGGTCTTGCCTGATACAGGACGCCAGTGCCGCCAGGGACATGGATTGGTTGACCGGATCGACATCCACAAATTGAAGATTGTCCATGCCAAAGCCTGCCAGCAAGGCTGATTTAGTGATTGAAGAGTGGGCTTCCCGGGTTGCGTACACTCTGTAAGCCTTCGGCTCAGCCTGTAAACCCCCACGATTCTGCGCAAAATTGCTCGCTTTCTCGCGAGCAATCAGCAGGGCGGTCAGACAGGCGGTGGAGGCTGTGTCGTGAATTGTGCCCTCCCACTGTTCAGACAGCCCTGTCAGTTGGCGCATCCAGTCGCATACAACCTGCTCAACCTCTGTCAACGCGGGACAACTCTCCCAGGAAATTCCCAGGGTTCCCAGGCCTGAACTTGCGATGTCCCCAAGAACCGAGGCCAGGGAAGCATTGGATGGAAACCAGCCGAAGTGCATCGGATGCTGAACTTGTGTAACCCCCGGTAGCACACGTTGTTCAAGTTGATTAAGCATGTCCTCAAACTCTATGGGTTGGTCTGGGGGCGTAGGTGGCAAGCTTTTGCGGATATCACCGGGCTCGATTTGAGCCCGTACCGGCATCTGGTCGAGACTGGAACGATAGTCCGAAATCCAATCGATTAACTGGTGTCCCGCTGCTCGGAATTCTTCAGGTGTCATAGCTGTGTCCGGATTCAAAAGGGCATTGTATCGGCAACATTATATTCGGGTATTGTGGGATTAGCAGCCCTTAAGGCGATAGCGCCTCTTACTCTTGCCCCTGCAGTAAATTGATGCCCTTTGCCAATGGTGTACTATATCGCCTCTTGTCACGGTGTGATCAATATGAAGAAAAAGTGGAGCACTATTTACATTAGTGGAGGCGGCAGTGGTATAGGCCTCTACTTTGCAAAAAAATTTGCGGCCGAGGGTGTGAAGGTCGCAATTTTTGATATTCGTATCAGCGACCAAGTTCGTAAAGAACTATTTCAGGTTGCTGACGCGGCGGCACTGGATCTTCACGAGCTCGACATTTGTGACTCCTCTGCCGTTAGCGAGGCGGCACAGCAGTCAGCCGTGAAGCTGGGAGGCCCGGAGCTGGCGATCAACTGTGCGGGCGTTCAGATTTCGAAGCCCTTTCTGGACTTATCCGAAGGCGAGTTTGCTCGCGTTATTAATATTAACCTGATTGGCAGTCGCAATTTTGCCGCCGCTGTTTTACCGCATATGGGTCGAGGCAGTCGTCTGGCATTTGTCGCCTCCCTTGCAGGGCTGATTTCGACCTATAGCTATGCCGCTTATAATGCCTCTAAATTTGGAGTGGTGGGGCTTGCTGGAGCGGTTCGAATGGACAGTATCGCCCGTGGTATCGAGGTGTCGGTGATCTGCCCACCCGAGGTAATGACTCCCATGGTGGAAGAAGAGCTCAGGAGCATGGATCCCATTACTTTTGAATTAAAACAAGTTGCAGGAACACTGGATCTCAATAGCGCCTGCGATGAAATTCTTACCGGCCTGGAGAAAGGCAAGTTCTACATCATTCCCGGATTCAGGGCGCGAATGATCTGGCGCCTCAATCGCTGGTTTCCAGGGCTGGTACTTAAAAAAGCAGATAAAATAATATTGGGCGGGACGAGCGAGGGTAAATTGTAGACAGGTCACTCTCCCAAGCGGCAAGAGTTTCTGGATTTGTTCGTGTTATGTTCCCTTTGCAGGATGCATCGAGATGACCTGAGGGGGATGGGCCCGGAAGTGCTAGCCTGCCAGGCCGCCCATATCACTCAAAACACCCCGGGTTGAATGTCTAAGCTGCCGCTTCCTCTTCTTCTGGCTCATCTGTCTGTGCAGCACTCTCCAATTCTTCCAGCTTAGCTTCCAGTTCCTTGACTCTGGTCTGTAGTTCAGCATTTTCAGCCTTGTACTTATTTACGGATTTCTGAAGCAAGTCATTTGCTGTCGTTTTCTCCACCAGTTTCTTCTTGCTCGCAGCCAGATTTTTCTTCATCTTGGCACCGTCAAACTGCTTTAGCGCCTTTACTTCGGTTCGCTCCTCGGCCAGATCTTTCTGCAGTGTCTTGGCCCGCTTCTTCTGCTTGGAAACTTCTTCTTGCAGGTTTTCACCACGCTGAGTCAGCTCGCGGTTCAATTGCTCCATGTGCTTGTTGGCCGTGGCCTGGGTAGACAAGGTGCTGATCTGATCGAGCTGTTTGGCAATGATGGTTTTTTGCTCTTCCTGCTTTTTGATAGCGCTTGCAATCTCTGTGGATTTGGCATCCAGTTGTACCTGGTACTCTGATCTGAGCTTGGCTTCGAGATCCATGACTCTTTCTAGGTTTTTGGCTGTAAGCATTAATTCTTTCCTGATATTGGGTTGAACTGAATGATGAGGTTGTTGGGTCGGTCGGCGTATTTCCTGATTTTTCCGACATTGGTGGCGATCGGTTTCGCTAACTATGTTTTTGCAGCGCCCGGTACCGGGGCTCCCAGCTCCATGATTTGTGAAAAATACATCGGCTCAGGAAGAGGTCAGGAAATCGTCCAGACCTTCGACCTGCCTACTGTAAGGAGTTGGGTTAGAGTCGAACCTGCTTTAAAAAACGCGGGCATTGTAACAGATTTTTTGTGGCGCTGAAACAGTGGTATTGATAGAACATGGAGTACGGGGTTGGTATGGAGGAATACCGTGTTTCAGAGCGCACTGACCCGCCCAGGGAGCCAACCATCGTATCTACTCTGAAATGGCTGCTATTTGCTGGAGGCGCTGCCACTCCCTGTCCACGTCTGCCTGCATCGACTCTACCTGTTTCTCACTCAGGTGGCGGTAACGCTTCTGTCGTGCGAGGTAGGTCTGTAGGGGTTGAGTTGGGTTCCGTGGGGTCAAGGTATAGTGCTCGCCGTTCTCCACCTCGTACAGCGGAAAAACGCCGGAGTCCACTGCCAGTCGCGCCGTAGCTACGGCAGCGTTATCGGCAACTCCCCAGCCCGGCAGGCAGGGTATCAGGATAAAAATCACCTTGGTGCCACGGATCCCCTTGGCCTTCTCGACCTTGGCTGCCATGTCGTTAAGGTGGCCTGGGCTGGCAGTGGCGATGTAGGGCACCCGATGAGCAGCCAGAATTTCCACCATATTCTTTTTGCGGGTTGTTTTCCCGCCCGGCGTGCTGCCCGTGGCAGCGCCTTGTGGCGTGGAGGAACTCTTCTGTCCGCCGGTGTTCATGTAGCCTTCATTATCGAAACAAATATAGAGAATATCC
>JABHWT010000194.1 GCA_018657645.1 Halieaceae bacterium
ACGACACATTTGTAGAGCGCAAATTTGGGGTTTTGCCCCGGGTGAAAGACAAGCGCCATCACCAGGCCTATACCAGCTACATCAACGACACCATTAAAGCGCTTGGCGTCGATGAAGTGGCGATTGTTATGAGCAATGACCAGGATACCCCTGTATACGCTTATCGTTTCGACTGGGACGAACTGCCCACTATTGCCGGCACAGATATGAAGGAGATAATGGGCGCAGCCCATGCCTCAGAAATTCCCTTTGTGTTTGGCATGTTTGACGACAATTTCATGAACAATCTGATGTTTGACGAAGACAATATTCCCGGCCGCGATCTGCTCTCCCAGAGTATGTCGTCCTACTGGGCGGAATTTGCCTACTCCAGTGCACCGGGCCGTGGTCGCAGCGGCACCCTGCCTGAGTGGCGGATTTGGTCGAACGAGTCAGCCGACAGTGACAAGTACATTATCTTTGATGATGAAAAAGATGGCGGTATTCGTATGACGAGTAACGCAATAACTCTGGGCGTGTTGCATCAACGTCTGCTCAATGACAACCGGTTTCCCAGTAAGGAGCTACACAGCGAGATGTACGACTGCCTGTTGCAAGGTACCCAGCAGTGGAACCTGGAGGAATTTGAGGCGCTCGGCGGCAGTCACTGCAAGAACGGCATGTTTAAAAACCTGTTTTAGGCCTTGCTCCGAAGATTGTAGCTTCTCCACTATTCACTACATGGAACCCCAATACTACTTCAAGGTGATATTGCAGTGCTGACAACGTCCGGGGGTCGCTAACATGTTCCCGGGTGACGTCAAAATTGAACCTGTCGACGACGATCGTTATCTGGTGTATATCTACGAAAGCGTATTCGGGGAACTGACGGTTACCGAACAATAAAATAAATCGCGAAAGGGAAGTATTCATGAACTTGCACACTCTGGACCTCACTGTTGTCGCCATTTACGCGGTCGTACTTTTGGTACTTGCGCAATGGGTATCACGAGAGAAGGCGGGGCACGAAAAAGACTCGAGCGATTATTTTCTTGCCGGGCGTAATTTGCCCTGGTGGGCTATCGGAGCTTCACTAATAGCGGCAAATATTTCGGCCGAGCAAATTATCGGTATGTCGGGGTCTGCCTATGTCATGGGTATTGCTATCGCCGCCTATGAATGGATGGCTGCCATTACATTGGTTATCGTCGGCAAGTGGTTACTGCCTGTATTTCTGAAGCATGAGATTTACACCATGCCGCAGTTCCTTGAGCAACGCTTTGACCACCGGGTCAGGAATGTCATGGCAACGTTCTGGCTAGGCATCTATGTGTTCGTGAATCTAACGTCGATTCTTTGGCTGGGCGCCTTGGCAGTCAATACGGTGACGGGCATTGACCTCACTTACTCAATGATGGGGCTGGCAGGCTTTGCGATCGCCTACTCCCTGTACGGTGGTTTAAAGGCCGTTGCGCTCACTGACATCATTCAAGTCACGCTGCTGGTTCTTGGCGGCATTCTGATCGCCATCATTTCATTGAATGAGGTGTCGGGCGGCCAGGGCACATTGGCGGGCTTTGGTATCCTGATGGAGAAATTGCCCGGTCATTTTGACTTGATTTTTACCAAGGACTCGCCGCATTACGCAGATTTGCCGGGCATTTCGGTTCTCGTTGGTGGAATGTGGATTATGAACCTTTCGTACTGGGGTTTTAACCAATACATCATTCAACGTGCGTTGGCTGCCAAAAGCACTCAGGAAGCGCAAAAAGGTATTATGTTCGCCGCCTTTCTGAAGATGCTGATGCCACTGATCATCGTCCTGCCGGGGGTGGCCGCGGTCATCCTGGCGCCGGACCTGAACCCGTCCGACAAGGCTTACCCGACGGTGATGAACCTGTTGCCCGTCGGCATTCTGGGGCTCGTGTTCGCAGCACTGATTGCCGCAATTGTCTCGTCGCTGGCTTCGATGATGAACTCAATTTCAACGATATTCACAATGGACCTGTACCGTCACTTTGCCGCTGGCGAAAAAACCGAAAAGCAACTGGTTACCATCGGTCGACGGGTGAGCCTGAGTGCCATGACGATCGCGCTGATCATTGCGAAACCGTTGCTCGGTCAGTTCGAGCAGGCATTTCAGTACATTCAGGAGTTCACTGGCCTGTTCACCCCCGGCGTTTGTGCGCTGTTCCTGCTGGGTTTCTTCTGGAAGAAGACCACCGCAAACGGCGCATTGGCCACTGCAATCGGCTCGGCGGTTTTCTCTGTCGCCTTCAAGCTCGGCTGGCCCGCTTTGCCGTTTATTGACCGGGTCGGACTGGTGTTCCTTTTGAGTGTCTGTGTCGGAATCGCCGTTTCCGCAATTCAGGGCGCAGAAGAACATCCGGACGCGATCGACTACGCAGATGTCGATACATCGACAACGACAGGCTTCAATGTTTCGGCAATGGTGGTCTTACTGATGCTGGCCGGGCTCTACACAACCTGGTGGTAATGCGGGTATTTGTGTAACAAACAATCCTGTCCCTCCTGAGCACATTAGTTGTTAGCGACCTCTGGCGCTCTTTTGTTGTGACACACCATATGCCATAATATCGCTTTTCTGCTTCTAGCAGGAGGGTTAGCTCAATGAAAAAAGCAATGAATTCCCGGCGGGAACATGCTATTTACACCCCTCCCACACTGTTTAACAAGGCAATAACCTGGATGCTGCGCTCACCCTTGCACGGCCTTGTCAGCAAAGACATGATGTTGATTACAGTCTCAGGGCGTAAGACGGGAAAGCAATACACCATACCCGTGAGCTATGCGCGCGATGGGGATCTTGTCATCTGCTCGGCGGATCGCAGCAGGGGCTGGTGGAAGAATGTGCGCAGCGGAGAAACCGTCACAATGCAACTGCGTGGCAAGAAAGTTCCCGGGCGCGCCACCGTAATCGCCGACGACAAGGAAGCCCTTATAAAGGGTATAGAGACAATGCTTGTCCAGGTACCGCGCGATGCCTCGCATGTCGATATACGCCTGGACGAGAACAACAGACCCCTGGCAGAAGATCTTGTTCGCGCCACCGACTTTCGTATCATCATAGAGATTCAGGAGTTGTCATAGAGTGGCTTTCTGCAACTGGATGGCACTAAAAGGACCGATATGCTTGGTTTGCTGAACAAACTGATAAACCCCATGATGATGTTCGTTCTTCAGTCACGGTTTCACTCGCTGTTCAGCAAAGATCTCATGTTGTTGACTTTTATCGGCAGACAAAGCGGGCTTCGATTTACCACACCCGTAATGTATGTGCGTAATGGCGACAGGGTTGTTGTTGCCGTCGCTGAACATGAGAGCAAAATATGGTGGCGTAACTACCGCAAGCCCGGCGGCGTGGCCATGCTTATCGCCGGTGAGCGATTGACTGGTCGTGCCGAGGCGGTCACAGACGCTGATCCTCAGCGTCTCGACCTCCTTTTTCGGCAAATTTCGCGAACACACAACAAACTTGCCCGCTTCGCGGGGTATCAACCCGGTGCGCCGGAGGGCTGCGTTGCCGTGGAGATCAGGTGTGATTAGGTTTAACTATGCACCTAGGGCTCCTTCAGCGCGTGCAGGTGATTTATGCAAATCTGGATGCGAGTGACCGGGCGTCGGTGGAGAAAATGCCTGAGTCCTGCGGAATGTCCGACGTTCTCTCCATCACGTTGGATCGGCGACTGGGCCGAGCGGACAATCTGGAAGTTTGGCAGGAATAAGGGGGCCGCCTATACCCTTTTGCGATAATCCCTGGGCGGCCTGCCCGTACCCTTTTTAAAGAAGCGGGAAAAGGCCGCGCTCTCCTTGAAATGCAGACGCTCGGCAATGGCCGACATGGAGAGGTCCGAGGTTCTGATGTATTGCCGTGCCAGGTCCAGACGGGCCTCATCGTAGAGTAACTGGTAGCTGGATTTGTTTTGTTTGAGCCGATGCTGCAGAGTTCGAAGTTTCATGTTCATGGCCGTGGCTACCTCCTCGGCACTGCAATTGTCGCTGTTGATGAGCAGGCGAATAATGCGCTCTACCCGCAGTACAAAGGGCAGGCCATAGCCCATGCCGGCCCCCAGTTCATGTTCGATGATGGTGCGCCCATGGGCAGTAATACCCGACAGAGGGTGATTAAAGTCTTCGTGGCTGATATGGATCGCATTCACGTCCTGGTTGAAATAGAGGCTGTTCCCACACAACTGTTGCAGGGGTGCCAGGAATTTGGGTTGCGAATAGCGAAACTGCACATGCCGGGGGCGCCAGTGGTTTCCCAGCATCTTGCGCAGTTCGTAGGTGAGCAGGGAGATGAAGTGGTCAATGACCTGTTCAGTGCGAATGTGTAGCGGTCTTCTCTCTTTGGGGGCCAGCTGCAGCCTGCGGATCTCCACGCACAGGGAGACCCCGTTGGCTTGCCGGTCCAGATAGGCAGATGAGCCCGACGAGTGCAGTTCCATGTTGGCGGCAATCACCTCAAGTGCCTCGCCCACTGTTGCGGCGTTGCGCATAAGGAGCCAGATGGGGCCCAACACATCCAGACCCTGTAGTTGCGAGAGTTTCAGCGTAAAAAAGCGGTCATCGCAGGTTGAGGCGCACTCTTCGAGCAGATCATTGACAGCAAACTGGCTGATCATGATGTCGGGGTGGTACAGGGCGTCCACTTCCAGCCCAATGCGCCGGGCAATAACATCTGCATTTTGGCCATAGGTGTCGACCAGGCGGGCAACACCATCGATGACACGGCTGGGGACCAATTTAGCCATTTGGTTTCTCTAATATAAAGACAGTGTTTGCGTAATATATCAAAATTATTGCGTATTAAGGCAAATATAGTCTTTCTTGTACGGTAGCCTGCTGAGTTACTTGAAACCCGTCTATACAGACTCGGGTAGTTCGCATCAGTGATGCTTTAGATGTATGAGTTGGAAGAGCCATGAGTACAGATGATTTTGACCCGGATGCAGTAGTGGTAGCGGCGCAGACCGCCGATGGTCTGAGTGATTTTGGTGATGAAAGTTTGAACCTGACACTGGATCAGACCATTGCAGAGATGGCAGAGCCCTCGGCGCTGAGTCCGCAAGAGATGAGCGACCTTGTCGTCGAGTTTGTTCGCAGCCAGGGTGCCTGCGCGGTGGGGATTTCGACTACCGAGACGCTGGCGGGCGGTCCGCCTTCGACCGATCTGGACTACGTCCTGGAGGGCGCCCGCTCCGCGATCACCTTCGCCTTGCCGTTGGACCAGGAGAAGATCCTGAAATTTCTGCGCAAGGAGGATCACTCTGCACATCAAGCCGACAACCTTCGGACGACCGCCGCAGCCACCGGCATCGCACAGGGGCTGGCCGACTATCTGAATCAGCTTGGCATTCCGTCTTACGGTGTCAGCGCGAATCTGGTCTACCGCGACGACAAACCTGACGAGTTTCTCGAGTTCCACCCCGACGTATCGCATCGCTATCTGGCCGTGCGCTCCGGCGTCGGCTGGCTCGGTTTCTCGGGCAACCTCCTCACCGAGCAATTCGGCGCCAACGTCCTGCTGGGCACGACCGTTACCACGGCGGAACTCGTCGCAACCGACCCTCTGCCGAAAGAGAAACGCTATTGCGACGAATGCCAGCTCTGTCGCGCGAGCTGCAATTCCGGTTTCTTCGGTACTGATGGCGAGATGACCGACGTAATGATCGGTGGAGAAGAGTTCAGTTACACGAAGCGAAGCAGTCCTCGTCGGTGTGACTTCGTCTGCGGCGGTTTCACGGGCCTTTCGAAGGACGAGGAATGGTCGACCTGGTCGCCCGCGCGTTTCGGTGTTCCCGACGAGGAAGAAGAGGTGCTACCGAGACTCGTCGAAGCTGTCGTCGCATCCGGCGCACGCCCCGAGTTCAAGGGTGAAGGCTGGGAAAGCAGTGGCGGCGGCTTCTATCATCCCACGATGGTGAATCACAAGGTCAATATTAGCTGCGCCCATTGCCAACTGATCTGCCATCCCGACAAGGAAGAACGCAAGCGCCGCTACAAAGTGATCACCGAGAGCGGCGTGGTTGTGCAACATGAGGATGGAACCCTGGAAGCGGTCTCTTCCGATCAGGCGCGCAAGCACCTCTTGGAAATGAGCCCCGAAAGGCGCGCGCTCTACGGAGTCACAAGCCAGAACGAACTCGAGGAATAGGTCCATGAGCAACCTGGAAGTCGGCATTCTGATGTTTCCGAGCCCCGGGGGTACGGCGGGATCCGCTCAAATGGCGGAATCGTTAGGGTTCGACAGTCTGGTACTGGCGGATACCCAGAACCTGGCCCCCGAGACTTTTTCGCAGTTGATGTTGGCGGCGGCCGCGACCGAGACGATCCAGATCGGGACCGGTGTCACCAATCCGGTCAGTCGCGATCCGGCCGTCATGGCCTCGGCCGCCCTGGGTCTACAGATCGAGAGTGGTGGTCGATTCATTCTCGGAATCGGTCGCGGCGATTCATCGATGGCGAAACTGGGCCGGCGCCCAGCATCACCTGCTGATCTCGATCTTTACCTGGAGCGCTTGCGCGCCTACCTCGATGGTGATGTCGTAGAGAGGGCCGGTGAACCGAGTCGTATCGAGTGGCTCGACAACGTCGAGGTCCCGCGCGTTCCGATTGAAGTCGCAGCGACCGGACCAAAGGTCATCGAGATCGCGGCACGGCGGGCAGATACGATCTGCTTCGCGGTGGGAGCCGATCCAGAGCGTATCGCCGCCTGTATCGAGCGCGCCAAGCAGGGCGCCGAGGCCGCGGGCCGCGATCCCTCAGCGCTCCGCTTTGGTGCCTTCATCAACGCCGTGATCCACCCCGATCAGGCCGTCGCTCGCGAAGCAATTCGCGGCGGCGTCTCGGTCTTCGCTCATTTCTCTGGTTTCCACGGAATGGATATCGAATCTCTACCTGAATCCGCTCGCGGAGCCGCCAGGCATCTGCGTGAGAATTACGACATGGCCAATCACGCGGTTGGCGCGGGCGCCCATGCCCAGGCGCTGGACGCCGACTTCATCGATCGCTTTGGCGTGGTGGGTCCGGTCGAAACCGCGGTCGCGCGATTTTCGGAAGTAGCCGATACGGGCATCGATTTCCTGCGCATTATTCCCGGGTCGCGCGACATGCCGCCTTCCATCGCCGGAGCCTCGTTGCAATCCCTGGCAAAGGAAGTCCTTCCGAGTCTCCGCCAGCGCTAGTGACGCCATGGACAGATCAGAGGTTCAGATTTACTGCCTTGCCAGGTCCAGGCGGGCAACACCATCGATGACACGGCTGGGGACCAATTTAGCCATTTGGTTTCTCTAGTATAAAAACGCTGCTTGCGTAATATATCAAAAATATTGCGCATTAAGGCAAATAAAGTCTTTCTTGTACGGTAACCTGCTAAGTTACTTGAAACCCGTCTATCCCGGATTCGGCCAATATCATAGAGCTGAACTTCAGCCCGGCCGGTACTATAACTATTAAAGGACAGCAATGATGCGCACTCAAACACGCTATAACAAAACCCTGTTGACTGGAGCAATCGCCGCTGTGACCGCCTTTTCTGGCCTACCACAGGCATCCGCCCAGGGCCTGGTACTGGAGGAAGTGATCGTCACCGCGCAAAAGCGCACCCAGAGTCTGCAGGATGTACCCATAGCCGTGACTGCGATCAGCGGTGAGAAGATTGTAGCGGCCGGTATTCTGGGTTTGGAAGACCTTACGACCTATGTTCCCAACGTGAATATGATCCAAAACCCCGGTGGCGGTAGCCCCAGCGCAATCACGGTTCGCGGTATAGGCTCCGGTAATAACGCGGGGTTTGAGCAATCAGTGGGGATGTTTATCGACGGTGTGTATGCCGGGCGCTCGCGGCAGTTCCTGGTGCCCTTTCTCGATGTGGGAGCCG
>JABHWT010000323.1 GCA_018657645.1 Halieaceae bacterium
CTGTCTGCCTTCTATATACCCGAGGACGGTCGAGCAAATCCGGTTGACGTAACGATGTCGTTGGCCAAGGGCGCTCGAATGGGTGGAGCACGGTTTTTTGAAGGGGTCACAGTATCCGAAATCGTCGTGAAAAATGGTACAGCGGCGGGAGTCCGCCTCGCCACGGGCGAGTCTATTGCTGCCGAAAATGTCGTCATCTGCGGTGGTATGTGGTCGCGACAACTGGGTGCTTCCGCCGGAATCAACTTACCATTGCAAGCAGCAGAGCACTACTATTTGATTACCGAGCCAATAGAGGGTTTGTCAAGAGATATGCCGGTCCTTGAAGACCCCTCGACCTATACTTACTACAGAGAAGAGGTTGGGGGACTAATGCTGGGGCTCTTTGAGCCGCTGGCCGCGACCTGGAACCTCGACAGCATTCCCGATGACTTCTGCTTTGGAGAGATAAATCCCGACTGGGATCGAATGATGCCTCACCTTGAAAAAGCTTACAGCAGGGTTCCCTCAACAATTAATCACGGTGTTCGAAAATTCTTCTGCGGCCCCGAGAGCTTCACTCCTGACCTCGGCCCTCTGGTCGGCGAAACGCCAGAGTTACGTAATTGCTATGTAGCGGCTGGATTAAACTCTCTGGGAATTTTAAATGGTGCCGGAATCGGCAATGTGCTGGCCCATTGGATTGTGAATGGATTACCCCCCGTAGATGTCACTGGAATCAATGTCAATCGTTTCACCAAATGCGAGAATACAACGGCCTTTCGCCGCGACCGCACACCCGAATTGCTGGGTCGTTTATTCGGTCAGCACTACCACAATGATGCGCCGGAGACGGCGCGCGACGTCAAACGCTCGGTATTACACGATCGACTGAAAGCTGCCGGCGCCTTTTTTACCGAGGGCCATGGCTGGGAAATGACAGATTGGTTCGCCCCCACACCAGAGCAGGCAAAAATAGAGAACTTCAGCTGGTTTCGGCAGAACTGGTTCGACTGGCACGCCCAGGAGCATAAAGCGGCTCGAGAGGATGTCATCCTGATGGATATGTCTCTCATGTCAAAGTTTATTGTGCAGGGCCGTGATGCCTGCACCCTACTAGGCCGCCTCAGTTGCAATCAGATCGACGTGGACCCTGGCAGGATTGTATACACACAATGGGTTAACAAGGCCGGTGGCTTTGAGGCAGACCTGACAGTAACACGATTGGAGCGGGACAAGTTCCTGGTTGTCTGTGGCGAGAACGCACCAGGGCATACTGAAATGCGCATGCGACGGCATATCGGCAGCAATGAATTTGTTACTGTTTTGGACACCACGTCCGCTACGACGCAGATTAATATTCATGGCCCCAGAGCGCGCGATCTGATGCAAAAGGTCAGTTTTACCGACATGAGTAATGAGGCCTTCCCTTATCTCTGTGCTAAAGAAATCGATATCGGCTATGCCTCATTACTTGCGATTCGCGTGACCTATGTTGGAGAACTGGGCTGGGAGCTTCACATACCTACAATTCACGCGGTGCAGGTTTACGACCAACTCATTGAAGCAGGTCGGGAGTTTGGTCTGCGCCACGCAGGCCTACAAACCCTTAGCTCGCTGCGCCTGGAAAAAGCCTACCGGGACTTCGGGGTCGATGTGGATAATACTGACAATCCAATCGAGGCCGGTTTAGGCTTTGCTGTAAAGCTGGATAAGAAGGGAGGATTTATCGGGCGCGATGCATTGGCTGCTATTAAAGACAGAGGAACAGCGTGTAATCGCATGCTGCAGTTTTTGTTGCAAGAGCCCGAGCCGTTGCTCTACGGCAACGAGTTAATCTATCTTAATGGCGACGAGGTTGGCTACCTTCAAATCGGCGCCTACGGGCATACACTGGGTGCAGCCGTAGGTATTGGCTTTGCGAGTACTGAGCGGCCTTTGACGGCGGAAATTGTTGACAACGGCGACTGGGAGATCGACATCGCAGGCCAACGATTTAAGGCGCAAGCCTCCTTAAGGCCGCTCTATGATCCGACAATGGAACGGATTAAGTGCTAGCAGTTGGGTGAAAGTACCCATTGTAATTCATCGCCTGTGAAACAGAAAAGTCGTACTCCGAATAATTGGCAAAGGTACGTTCATTGTTCTCGACCACGGTGCCTTTGTAGCGCCACTCGAACGAAGATGACGACTTGACCACCTTTCGGGGATACACCCACTGCGTATAAAAGCGATAACGGCCGAAATAAGACCGGGTCACGCCGGGGTTAATGAAAGCCTGGGCAAAAAATGGGTCAAGTTCCTTGCCGCTGTCACTGGAAGTTTGCTCGAAGTCCACATCGAGAATACCCGGAATAGTGTAAGACCTAGATGTCCTAGTATTTTTCACCTTCATTGAAGGTCGATATTGCTTGCGCAGACCAAAGTAAAAACCGCCCAATACGCCGATAAAGTACTCCAGATACATTAGTTGCATGTGTGTGCACAGTTGCTGCTCCCCCTTATGGTTAAAAATAACGGGAAAGCAGGCCTGGATTTCTTCGTAGGTCCGCAGCTTAATATCGGTCAGTAAATCATGGACGTTATGGCAGTTAGCAAACTGTAACATGAACGGGTGCATGCCCTCTATCTTCTCCACGGTGGGGTATTTCTCAGCCATGATTTCGTCAGAGGGGATAGACATTGCTCGAGGCAAGAACCTTTTTAGAGCATCGATAGGGTAATAACCCACCGTAAAGTAGGATAGATTGTCTCCGACAAGAAATGGGACATGCGGGTGGCTCGCTATGTACTTTTTAGAATTTTCCATTGGTTACCTAATACTCTAATTCGACAATGCACACAGCCGTGTGCGCATCTATAAACAGTAACAAATCTGACACTAACTATCTCGCACTACCGGCTTATGTTACTTCTCCAATTGATCTGAATATGCGGCATTTTTATTAACGGCAATTCTGCATCATCCAACCCTGTACTAGGCGCGTTAACTGCAGGCGAGACCACGAAAAAGAGTGGTCTCCAGAAATCTCGTAGTGGCTAAGCCTGATTTCAGGGTCCTTGGCATACACCTCTACCACCGGGAAGTGCATGGTTGCCATGGGTACCACCTTATCCTCCTTACCAGCGATCAGGAGAACCGATTTGCCACGCAAACCAGCACTGACCAAGCGCGTGTCAAAAAGACTCTTGTGCTCTCGCAGTTCACGCAGAGCTTGTTTACCACTGTAGCCTGCTAGCATAATCAGGTTATCGGTGTACCTGGCAAAATCCTGCCACTGGGCATCCGACTCCACTGCAAAATTAGCAGCAGCCATTCCGGCAACGCACTCCAGGTCGGCATCAGCCGCGCCGCCCACCAGGGCGGCATACCCCCCAGCCGAGTGCCCCAGCAAGCTCAAGTGTTTAGTGTCCACCCTATATTGCGCATGATTGCTGCGTAAAAATTTCAGGGCTGCTTCTATGTCTTCGCCATAATTAAGCATCGAAAACTGTCCCTGGCTACCCCAGGAACCACGATAATGGAAGAACAATATATTGAAACCACTGCGCCTCAATAATTGGGCGATATCAAGGTTTTTTTCGTTCCCAGGGTAGCCGTGTAACAGCACTACTGTTGGGTGAGGTCCCACCCCGCCGGCCAGATACATCATGCCCGTAAGCATACTGCCCTGACTATCAAAGAACAGCTCCGAAACCGTCGGTGGAAACTCCGGGTCTTGGGGAGGGTCCATAGTGTAGGGGTCAAAGCTGTCGGCCAAAGCACGTTGGACAAGCAGGCAGCAAAGTAATACGACACCGACGAGGAATCCGGCGACGGAAACTGGGAGGCGACCCAATGGCCGGCCTATTTCAATTCTGTTAAAAACCTGCATGGGCAACTGAGACGTCATGAGAATATGAGAGTTAACCCAATTGTAACTCACATTGGATAGAAACCTACAGGTGGCCGCTCTTTCTGCACCGTCTGCCCTCGCGGTAAATCTAAAGCACCTCTGAACAATGGCATGTTCAAAGGTGCCCTGGCGTAGCCGTTTGCAAGAGGTCACTAACGCTGCTATATTGGTGTGCGCTCACTTAGTTAGGGAATGCGCCGTGGCTACTACATTTGTTGACAGTTGGAGAGAAGACAATATCGCTGTGATTCAGTTGAACCGACCCCGAGCGAATGCAATAACATATGAACTTGCATGCCAACTGGAGATCGCTCTCGATAACGCTATAGCCAACAATCCCGGTGCAATTGTGGTGACTGGTACAGGTAGTTTCTTTTCGGGAGGCCTCGACCTCAAGGCGGTACCACAGTATTCAGCGGATCAGCAGCGCGCTTTCCTCTCGGTCATAAATCGCGTTATTACGCGGCTTTATGCCTGTCCACTGCCTGTAGTAGCTGCCATAAATGGACATGCTATCGCGGCAGGCTTCATGTTCGCGCTTACAACAGATTACCGTATCGGCCCCGAATCCGGCGCACTGTTTGGGCTCACCGAAGTCCGAGCAGGTATTCCCTTTCCAGCCGCCCCTATGGAGGTGCTAAAGGCGGAGCTGGCTCCACGCGATGTCCGCATTACAGCGCTAACCGCTCACAATTATAGCTCGAAAGAAGCGCGCTCGAGAGGCGTTCTGGATGAAGTGATAGCAGCCAAGGATGTTCTTACTCGAGGCATGGAAGTAGCGAGAGACTTTGCAACAATGCCGCCCGACGCCTATAGCCGCGTTAAATTCCAGATACGCAGAACAACTATAGATGCATTGAATTACCTCAATACGGCGAAGTCCGACCCCATGCTGGATCAGTGGTTCAGTCCCGGCGCTGCATCAGCCTCGGGGGCCATACTCAATGGTCACTAGAAGGCTGCCCGCGGAGCAAAGGCGACAGCAGATTCTCAAGTGCGCCACGCGGATATTTGCACAGTCAAACTTCAAGGCCGCTACATCAAAGCAGATAGCGGCCGAAGTGGGCATTTCAGAAGCGGCTGTTTTCAATTACTTCGCGACCAAAAAGGATATTTTTTTAGCTATTATAGACCACGTAAACGCCCGCATACTCGCCGGTTGGGAACAACAGATCGCAGAAGGGGGCACCGTCTCCTCAATTTTGCGCGACATGGGAGTCAGCTATCTAAGTGCCATTACAGAACATCCCGATGAGCTGAAAGTTCAGTTTCAAGCCGTATCGGAAATCGATGACCCCGCAATCGCTGAACGACTTCGTCAGCACCATCAGAGCTATGTCGATATGGTGCAGGAACTTGTTACACGGGGTGTGGCAGCGGGAGAGTTTCCCCCACAAACCCCGACTCGAGCGATCGCCTATATGTTTGATTCACTGGGAGTGTTTGCAAATCTAATGAATCTTCTGGGCGACAAGCACTTTGATCTGGTGCAGGCCAACAAAATATTGGATTATTTACTGGCCCCGCTCCTCCATAAAAATTCCGGTTAGGCGCTATCGATTAGATAATCGGACCACCACTACCCCAGATTTTGCGTCAATCTGATACGAGTTTTATGCACACCTGCCTATTGTCCGACAACGCCACCCTGACGGACTCGGGAATGGGCGCAGGCTTTAGTGCTTCCTGCTCCTCTCCCTCTGCATAACACCAAACACGGGTTTGCACCGCTGTGCAAAGCACATCCTCTCCCCTAAAAAATCGATAGCAGACTTCAAAAGACGTATTTCCAAAGCGGCTGATGCAGGTTGCCAGTGTAATGGTGTCCCCAAGCTTGGCAGGTGTCTGGAAGTTCGCCTGGGTTTGTAATAATGGCACGCCTCGAAACAGCGGGTGGCTGTCCGTTATTCTCGAAATGGTGTGACCAGCCGTACTGAACAGCCGGTGCATACCGGACTCCATCCAGATGAAGAAATTGGGATTAAATACGATCTTGGCCGGGTCGCAATGCCCCCACTCTACAAATATTTCAAGCTGAACTTCTAGCATCCAGTGTCTTACGCCTCTTGTGATTGATACTGTTATCTGTCAGTTTCCCATGCACTGCAAACCACGACAAGTCACGCCTGTCGAGTCGAGCGAGGCGCCAAATATTTATTTAAGGATTGCCTAGAGTTGACCGTCGCTGGAGATGCTGTCAATTTCTGCCTGTACCGTGGCATCGTTGTACCGAGTGGGATGAAAGTTCCTGGCATAGCCTGGCCGGTCATTACCGTACATCCAGTCTGCGCACAGCTCACCAGCACCACAGGCCGACATTGTTCCATATCCCGAAAGACCTGCTACAGCATACAGTCCATCGATGTCCATTGGACCAATGATGGGCCAGTTCTCTCTAGTACGGGTATAGTAACCTGCGAACTGAACAATTGGCGTTGGCATATTGCCGATGTACTGTTTAATACCGGGTATGAACTGACTGGCACCGCGTAGGACGATATCTGCAAACAGGGGATCGTCGGATATTTCCCAGTTGGGTGCCTCTTGTTGCCTGTTAATGGCCCAGCCCAGTTTAACGTGATTTTTCCCCTCGGGTTTAATATGCAACCCCGGTGGAAATTGGTCGAGCAGGTGGGAGAATTCCGGATCAGCCTCTATTAGCTGCCTTTCATGCTCTGACCACTCCAAGTAAACCGGGTCGGCGCATATGGTAAATGGCATGTCTTCAGGCACCACACCAGCCGGGTCGGGAATAATAAACTTGCGCTGAAGATAGTTCTCGATGGCCAGTTTTTGTCCTAACATATTGGCAAGATTATTGATAAATGGCCCCGGAGCGAGAACGAGTTGTTGGCAGCTCAGTTTCTCCGGTTGCTTACCGTCCTCTCTGAGGATGAGCGTAAAACCAGAGCCTTCTCGCTGATCAATATTTTCGATATTGGCTTGTTGAAACTGCACACCGGCTTTCCTGGCCTTACTTAGCATTAATGAACCAAGCCCGTTAACATCGAAAAATCCAGCGCGAGGTATGTGTACGATTTGTTTAACGGAATCAGCCAGGTAAGGTTTTTGAAGAGAGATTTTGCTGGGGTCGGTTGTTCGATTTAGTCGGCCGGTATTGTCAAAATCATCATTATAGGATGCGGGGAACAGATCACTGTCGGCATGCCGACTGATAAAATCGTAACCCACTTCCCGCACATTAACGCTACTGGGATCAACGTCGGCACAGAGTTCGTTAATTAAGTCCAGGCTGTGAGAGACAAACTCAGTCATACAGGCCTGGGGCCAGTAATCTCGGTAGTTCTCACCGGACTTACTGGTAGTCAATGACATGGGAAGGAGTCGATCAACCAATACCGTATTATGGCGGTTATACCTGACGCTCAGATAATAAGCCGTAGCAATTCCCGCTATACCCGCACCACATATGACTGTTTCGACAGGTTCCATTGTTGCTTCGACTCTATGTTCTTACTGTTAATTGTAAACGTGCCAGGTGATGGAACTCCCGCTACGCGAGGCTGCTCAACAACCTCTTATTACCTGGCCAGTAACATCAGAGCGGCTTCGGTCATGGCCTCGACCCCCATCATAATCGATGGCTCTGGCAAGGGTGCATATTTTGCAGAGTGCAGAGACGGCAATGCAATACCCTTGGCTGCAGCTGTTTTAACCTGCTGTGGGTCAACGGTTCCTAACCAGAACAATGCGCTCGGTATTTTCGGCTCCACCCGCCCATAGCGAGAGAAATCTTCTCCCCCCATCACCGGTGAGACCTCCACTAATTGCTCCCTGGCAAAGATGGAGCGCCAGTGCTGCACAATGCGTGCAGTGTAGTCGGGCTGATTATAGGTCGATGGCGTATACTCATCTTTCACCCGAACCGATGGCCAAAGTGCTTGAGGAATCGCTGCCACTTGTGCCTCGCCGATACTAATCTCTCTAATTCGTCGCAGCAAGAAATCGCGGGTCTGGTCGGAGTACGATCGCACCGTAAGCTGCAAATCAACACTATTGCCGATGATATTGTGCTTCGTGCCTCCATGAATGGAACCCACAGTTATCACCGCAGGTTCCAGTGGCGACAGCTCCCGACTTACGATTGTTTGCAAAGAAGTAATAATGCGAGCCGCCAATACAACCGGATCTTTGGTCATGTGTGGGTAGGCACCATGCCCTCCGACACCGTGCACTTTAATATCCACCGAGTCCACATTGGCCATCACATAGCCACTGGCGAAGCCAATTTGTCCAACTGGCAATCCTGCACTCACATGAAATGCAAAATTGAAATCCGGACGCGGAAAGCGCTCAAACAGACCATCGGCCAACATGGCCTTTGCTCCGCCGCCACGTTCTTCAGCAGGCTGCGCTATTAACATAAGCGTTCCCTGCCAATCCTGCTTACGCTGAACCATTTGTCTGGCGGCTCCAACTAACACTGTCATGTGCATATCATGCCCGCAAGCATGCATAATTCCGACGTCCTGCCCCTCGCCATCAACTGTTCGCACCTGGCTTGCGTAGGCTAACCCCGTTTGCTCCTGAACCGGCAGAGCATCGGTGTCGGTACGCAACATCAGCGTTGGACCGCTGCCATTGACTAAAATGGCAACCACACCGTACCCGCCGACTCTCTCGGTCACGGTGAAACCAATTTCCTGCAGTTCGGCAGCGACTCGAGCCGATGTTTCCTTTTCCTTATACGATAGCTCGGGATGCTGGTGAAGATGTTTGTATAGCCCTTCGAGGTAATCATAATCGGACGAGAGAGAGGACTTTATACTGGCTGCCCACAATCCCGACGAACCGGCTAGCGCCGTCAGCACAACACAAATACGAAAGAAAAAGGCGCCCATGAGAATCTCCAGGTTACTCGAAGCATTCAATCTACTACGATCAACAGACCGCTAGCAATCACTTATCGCCTTGGAGCCGACCTCCGGTTACTATAAACAGACAATTTGCTGCCAGGATACGCCCGCCTGTGCGGCTGATTAATCGCCAGGCGGATAGGGAAGTCTCTATGGAAGAGCTGAACCAGGTATTAACACAGGCTTCAAACTTCGTATGGAGCTATATCATCGTTGGACTGTGCCTGGCCGGTGGCATTTACACCACACTACGCCTACTATTTGTCCAGTTCCGCGCCGTTCCCCACGCCCTTGCGCTGCTGCGTGGCAAATACGAGGACACAGACAGTCAGGACGGCATTACCACATTCCAGGCATTGGCAACCGCACTGTCCGGTACCACCGGCATTGGAACCATGGCCGGAGTTGCCATCGCCATTAAGCTTGGGGGGCCAGGCGCCATATTTTGGATGTGGACCATGGCGTTACTGGGA
>JABHWT010000271.1 GCA_018657645.1 Halieaceae bacterium
CCTGTTGCACGGCCTGGCCTTCGCCATTTTTTTTGCCGTACTGGGCCTGCCCCTCGGACGTCTGGCAGACCGCTACAATCGTCGCAATATTATTGCTGCGGGCATTACTGTCTGGAGCCTGATGACGGCGGTCTGTGGACTGGCTGGCAATTTCGTCCAGTTATTTCTGGCCCGCACTGGAGTGGGCGTGGGTGAGGCCGCGCTCTCTCCCTCAGCTTACTCCATGATGAGCGATGCATTTCCACCGAACAAGCTGACCAGGGCCATCGCCGTTTACAGTACTGGCGGCACGCTGGGGACCGGTCTGGCCCTTATCATTGGCGGGGCAATCATCCAATTGGTAGCCGATACCAATAATCTGACACTGCCCCTGGTGGGAGAATTGCGCCCCTGGCAGAGCGCGTTTTTTATCGTGGCCCTGCCGGGCTTAGCCGTGGCCTGCCTTATGTTTGCGGTGTCAGAACCCCGTAGGAGGGGCTTGCTGCGACAGGGTGAGGTGGTTCCGGATTCACTGCCCATCGCGGACGTGTTGGTTTTTCTTATTCAGCGCTGGAAAACCTATGGTGCCCTGTTCGCGGTGACGTCCTTCATGACCGCGCTCAGCTCCGGCTTTATTATGTGGTACCCGACCTTTCTCATTCGTCTCCACGACTATAGCATTAGCCAGGCGGGCTACAGTTTTGGTCTGCTGTTTTTAGTGTTTGGTACCGCCGGCGTGATCTGTGGTGGGTGGCTCGCCACGTCGTTGAATAAACGAGGCTACTATGATGCCAATATGCGGGTAATGATTATTGGGGCTGCGGCCTCCGGGCTGCCCTATGTCGTCGGTCCGCTCATGCCCACAGCAATTCTGGCCATGTCCTGTATGGCCGTGGCCATATTTTCCACCCAGATGATAGCGGCGGTATGTGTAGCCGCCACCCAGTTGATTACACCGAATCAATTGCGCGGACAGGCCGCTGCCATATTCCTGTTACTGATCAACCTGATCGGCTTTGGCCTGGGAAGTACTGGCATCGCCTTTTTTACCGATTTTGTATTTGCCCGGGATGACGCACTTCACTATTCAATGGCCTTGAGTGCGGTACTGGTAATCCCCCCGTCTATTTACTTTTACTGGCGCGCCCTACCCGCCTATCGAGACTGCCTGCAGGAATCGAAAGAGTTTACAGAAACAGGGCACGCGAGTTAGTATGCTATAAAATATATGATACCTGGTTTAGTTTATGCCCACAGCTACCAACCCCATCGACACACCGCAGCAGCGTCAACACGAACACCTGGCGCTGACTTACTTTAACCACCCCGAGATCGTAGTGGCCAGAGAGGAAGTGCGCCGCTACTGGCTGGACCTGGTGCAACCCAGCAAAGACCAGCTAAGCTGCTTTGACTGGGCCTTTGAGGAGGTAATGTTTGGCGCCGTTATCTGGGCACTGAATCAGGACCCCCTGTACCCCAAGGTCATCACCATTACGCGTCTGGCCCACCAACTTAAGGACACCAGAATTCCCGGCTCGCGCTGGGGTATCGACAATCCGGACAGTGTTTATCGTGTCATCCCCATCAGCGGAGATGAATCCTATATTATTCGCGGACGGGTGGCGGACAGGCGACTGGTGGAAAATTACTTCACCCTATGGAGCCCCGTAATGCAGACTGTGGGTCTGCTGTCGGGCAAGGATCTGGTAATCGGCGACGATGGCTATTTCGAAATTACCGTGGACCGCGAGGAGGCCAACGGACGCCCCAACCATATTCAGTCCTGCGAAGAAGCACACGAGTTTTACATTCGGGATGTTATTTTTGACTGGGCTCAGGACCGCCCCAACGAACTGAGTGTCGAGCGCCTTGGACCCCCGCCCAAGCGTCCCCCCTTTAGCGAGACCGCATTGCTTGAGCGGGTGAAGGAATATATGCATAAATGGGCCACCAATACCACCCGCTGGAATGCCCAGGCCATGAACAAACCGGCCAATGATTTTAGTTTTACGATTGATCGGGACAGCGATGGCGCTTTGCGCAACCAGATTTATATCCTGGGCAATTTTGTCTTGCCCGACAACGACAGTGCTATTGTGCTGGAGGTTAATATGGGCGGGGCCGAGTACTTTATAGCTCCGATCACTAATGTTTGGGGCACCAGTAATGAAATAGTTACCCGCAACGGGTGCCTGAACATGGCCCAATCCCAGGCCAACGACGACGGCAGCTATACCTTTGTCCTGTCCATTCGCGATCCCGGTGTGCATAACTGGCTCGATCCCTCGGGCCTGCACGATGGAATCCTCACCCTGCGCTGGGCCGAATTTCCAAATGATCAGCCTCGCGATGACCTGGGCGTAGTTTCTCGCCTGGTACCATTAACTGCTTTGGATTCAAACCTTGTGGCCGGTACTAATCGGGTTACGCCGGCACAGCGAGAAGCAGTGTCATCACAACGCGTCCGGGACTACTCCTGGCGTCTGGATGAGGGTTTTGAAAGTGAGTAGCCACAACTCGGGCCCGGTCTGGCTCATCACCGGCTGTTCCACCGGTTTTGGTCGGGAGATAGCGCTGGCTGCGCTTGAGTCTGGCGGCAGAGTGTTGGTGACCGCTCGTCGCACCGCTGCTGTAGAGGATATCTGCGCCGCCTTTCCCCAGCGCGCGGTGTCCCAGGCGCTGGACGTTACCAACCCCGAACAGGTAGCGGGCGCCGTGCAGGGCGCACTGGATCACTTCGGCCAAATCGACATCCTGGTTAATAATGCGGGCTATGGCTATGTTGCCGCCGTAGAGGAGGGGGAAGATGCGGCAATACGGGCTATGTTTGAGACCAATTTCTTCGGCGCCCTGGCCATGACGCGTGCGGTATTGCCTCATATGCGCAGCCGACGCAGCGGGCGCATTATCAACAACTCCTCGCAGGCCGGTCTGATGGCCAATCCGGGAACCGGATTCTACAGCGCCTCCAAGTTTGCGCTGGAGGGCCTGATGGAGGCATTGGCCAAAGAAGTTGCCCCACTTGGAATATTTGTGACATCTGTCCAACCCGGGGCTTTTCGCACGGACTGGTCGGGCCGCTCCATGCATCGCAGCCCCATTTCAATCGCCGACTATGCCGATCACGTGGCAAGCAGACTCGATATGATAGCCGAGATGGACGGCAAGCAACCCGGCGATCCGGTGCTTGCGGCGCGGATTTTTATTGAACTGGCGGCAATGGATAATCCACCCACCCAATTAGTGCTGGGCAAGGGCGTTTTGACCAGCTACAGGGAAAAACTGGATGGAATACTGACTGCACTCGATGCGTGGCAGCCCACCACCGAGTCAACCGAGTGGGTATAGTCCGGCCAATTACACACCTATTAGCCGGCATCCTGAAGGTAAAAAAATGTGCCGCAGATCGATACTACATGGTCGGACACATAGCAGCCGCGCTCCCGCGCTGCGGCGAGGATGTGCTGGCGATTATTAACCACCAGATCGATGCCGGACAGTCCTGCGCCGCGTCCATCGACAGCTTCGACAAACCGCAGATTGACATTATTCAGTGGCAAACACAGATCGCCGCCATTATTGTCAAGCGCTATACCCGACACCCGGCTCCACAGCTGCGCCAGAGCCCCAGGGTCGTCTGACTGAAGTTCTACACCGGCATAATCGACCGTTACATCCTGTTTTACTTCACCCTCCCAGCCACTGCCCCCGGCGGGATGCCAATTGCCGTCAAAATCATGCGTGCTATCCCAATCTATTTCGAAAAAGGAGGCGGTCATATCGGCGGGATGCAGTTGGCAAATCCCCCAATTATCTCTATCCAATTCATAGGCAACACGCACACCGTTTTCCAGTGCTCTTTGGCGAACAGCCCCTTGCGTCTGGCGGCTGTCGGCCTGGCATATCACCATATACCCGCCATTCCCGGAGCGACGCTCAAGATAGCGTCCGGCGGTGGTGTTTTCCTTCACCGGAGCAACCACTTCCAGAAAATTGCGGCCGATGGGCATCAATGTATTTTCCAGACCAAAGTAGGCCACGTCCGGATCGATATAGCAGGTGTTAATACCCAGGATCCAGGTTAAATCATCGATGACGGGTCTAAGATCTGCCGCCACTAAACATATTTGTCGTAGTTGAACTGCCATATTCTTTCCCCTGTCAGTGGGTCGAAGGAGCACTCGAACGCTCGAGCAACAACACCGGCAACTCGCGCTCGGTGCCCTCTGCATAGCGTTGATACTGGGGGTTGTGATGCACCAGGCGACTCCACATGTCGGCCCGCTCGGATCCATTTATTTCACGGGCCCGCATGGAGCCCACATAACCTCTGAATCGTACAAGGGTTTCCGGATTCGCCCTCAGATTGAACACCCACGCGGGATGGGCAGGCAAGCCCCAATTGGAACCCACCAGCACGATATTATCCCCGTCGCGCATACACAAAGTCACAGTCTCGCGCCGCAAACCAGATTTGGCCCCGGTCGTCTCCATCAGCACAATGGTCTGCATGGCGGTGCTGATCCAGCCTCGAGAGATGCGCAGCAGTAATCTGTCCAGCGGCGGAATCACGCGGCCCAGCAACTTTATCACCCAGGGAGCCTTTAGTGCGCGCTCAACCAGGGGAGTATTAAGCAATCCCACGCCTTCGTGTCCCTCTCGCTTCATTCGCCAAACTTATAGTTCACGGTGACAGCGATGGCCGCTATCTCCTCACGGTACTGGCTAGTACGCTGGAAGTAATTGCGATTGTTGTAATCGTCATCAACAATACCCATCAGGTTGAAGGCATCAAGGCGTACCGTATTGCCCTGTCCAAAGCGATATTCCAACCCCAGATTCAGGTAAACGCTTTCTTCGAAGGCTCGGGTGGATTCATCATACTGGGGCGCGCCCAAGCGGCCGCCCAGTTGTTCCATATTGTAATCAGCCAGGTCTTGACCACCCGGGTAGCCCCAGTAGATTCTTGCTGAAGCGGATGCTGACCAACGCGCGTTGAGCTGATACTCCATGCTGATTTTGGCGGAATGATTGCTCCAGTTAGCGAGGTCTTTACCATAACCGTAGGGAGAAGCACTAAGATTCTGCATGCCGGGATAGGTCTAAGTGTACCCGATATAATCACCGCTGGGAAAACAGGTTGGAGTAGCCAATTCCGACGAGTTGGCATAAACCTTGTGTTTAGTTTGACAGGCACCGATCAAGGAATAGAGTAACTCGTGATACGCGATACATTCGATTTAACGTTGATAGGAGAAAACAACCGGCACCTGCGAAGCGTGCCGGGCGTCCCTACTGGATCACTCGGATTTATTCGAACTCGTAAATGACATCCAGCCCATAGCTGCGCGGCGGATTAAACGTCGCTCCGGCAAAGCCCAGTTGATCAAACTCGGGGATACCATAGAGGCGGTACTCTTCATCCGTCAGATTCTGACCCCAGGCCGCTACTACCAATTTACCTCTATCACCCACGTCAATATTGGTCAGCGCTACACGCGCATTTACAAGGGTATGGGATTCCGCGTCCGTGACATCATCGTATTTCTGCTCGAGAGTGCCAAATTGGTAGCCGTCGTTGTAAGCCACATCAACTCGCGCACTCAGGTTACCGAAACTGAATGGCGCAAACTCATAACTCAGCCCCAGGGCGACATTGTTTTCAGCCGCTGTGGGAAACCGGCTGTTATCACTGACATTACAGACTGTTGCCGGGGTACCACAGGTGCCACCGGTGGGGTCGAAAAAGTCATACTCATCGAACTCCGCATCGAGATAGCCGTAGACGAAGCTGAGCGTTAGCCCATCTCCCAACAAGGCCAGAACCTCGAGTTCAACGCCCTGGATAGTCGCCTCACCGATGTTGCTCATCACACCCTCGACGCCGGCCACACTGGGTACAAACTGGGTTAACTGCAGGTCCTCGTATTCGTTGTAAAAAATGGCCGCATTGATCCGCACCCGGTTGTCCAAAAACTGGGATTTAAGGCCAAATTCAAAGGACTCAACCGTCTCCTCATCATAGGGGCGTTGATTGTCTGGGGACGTACGACCGTGAAATCCACCTGCAGAGTAGCCGGTGGCATACTTGAGGTAGGTGCTCACCTCATCGTTCCACTCGTAGCTCAGGGTGAGGTCTCCGCTGGTATTGTCATACTCCTCGGAACCCGACCATTGCACACCGGTATGGAGTAAATCCAAGGCCCGATCGTCCTCTGAATAACGCAAGCCCAGTGTAATGCGCAGACGATCATCCTGAATGGGCGGGGTATAGGTTACCTGGCCGAATATTGCACGCGCCTCGTTATCCGTCTCATAAACCTTCACCGGGAAGTCCGGTGACTCGTATATGTTGTCCCCGAAATTAAACACGGTAACGTCGTAACGAGTTTCCTTGGCCTCTTCCTCAAAATAGTACAAGCCGGCCACATACTCGATACGATCAGCGCTACCGATAAACTGTAACTCCTGAGAAAACTGCTCCTGTTCTTTGAACGCTCCACCGTTGGCAAATAGTGTATAAACCCCGCTACCCACTGCTCTGAGATCCAGCCAGCCGCCACCGCTCAAATCCGTTCGCTGCTCATTGTCCATTTCGCGGTAGGCGGTAATGGACTTGATCTGCAGGGTATCCGAGACCTCCCATAACAGTTCGAGGCTATGGCCCTCAATATCCAACTCCTCATTCCCCTGATAGGGCAATGCCGTACCACGGAGTGGGTCGTCGGCGTCTACGTGATTCAGTCCTTCAAAATAGGGGCCACCCAATGTTCCCAGCATGGTCTGGGCGGGTGTGGCACCGCCAAATGCCGCATTCGGTGTATTGGCAAATCCTACGCAGGAGGGATCAAAAGAGCATAGGGGGGCAATGGGCACGCCACCAAAGCTCTGATACACACCGTTGACCACGGCGTCTCCAACGCCCAGATCATTAGAGCCAGGCCCCAGGCTCAATGTCGGATTGAAGTTGGGCCCAACGATATAGCCCGGGTCGACAACCGTCGATTGAAATAACGGCGGCATATTGGTGGCATCAGTCTGATCATAGATATAGTCCGCGCTGAAACTGTCACTGATGTCCCAGTGCAGCGCCAGGTTGATACCATCGGACTCCTTGGCACCAAAATCATCGGTATCACCGGTGTAGGATTGCGCCTTGGTTGTCAGGTTATCAATGTAGCCATCCTCCGACTTATGTAAGTAGGAGAGCTTGGCGCTGAATCCGTTCCAGGTTGGCGTATCGATCGTGGTGTGGCTGCGAAACAGGTCGCGATTACCCGCGCTAAACTTTTGTCGAATAGCAAACTCACCCTTAGGTTTTGAGGTGACAATATTAACCGCGCCACCGGTAGTGTTTTTCCCGTACAGTGTGCCCTGGGGGCCGCGCAGGACTTCTATACGCTCAATATCCGCCACTTCAAAAGCCAGGCCGTTATTGCGCGCCATATAGACACCGTTCATGTAAATACCAACCGAGGGCTCAATGGTGAGAATCGGTTCAGTCTGGGTTTTACCGCGGATCGTATAGTTCACGGTTGCAGCGGAGCCAGGCTGCGGCGCAGCCACCATATTGGGAGTATAGAATGCTACGTCCTGGGGTTCGACGATACCTCGCGCCTGGAGGCTGCTTGCGGAAAATGCGGTAATGGCGATCGGCGCTGCCTGCAATGATTCTTCGCGCTTCTGTGCGGTAACCAGGACCTCTTCCAGCGCAGTGGCTCGACCTTGTTCCTGGGCAGTGGCCACAGTGGGCATTAGCCCAACCGAGCCCAGCACAACAATGGATGTCGCAGTTGCTATCGGGTTTCTCTTGCCATTATAAAACATAGTTTACTACCTTTTATAGTTAACATCGTAGAAAAGTTATCGGGAACAAAGCCTTCGAAAGACTAGTACTTCGTATGCCGCTTGTCCACGATTTTGGCTAGGTTATTTTTCACATTTTTTAAACCCGGATTCACCTGGCGGACCTCGGGAGAAACCGGGTCTGCCCCCGGTTTATTTAATAACCAAATCGAGCCAGGGTGTGCTCTACCTGCGAGACATAGTGGCCACCGAACAGGCGGACATGAACCAGCAGCGGATAGAGATTGTAAATAGCCAACCGCTCTTCAAAAAAGCCGGGGGCTATCGACCGATGTTCCTGGTAACGGCGAAAAAAGGTCTGGTTGAATGTCGAAAATAGCGTACCAAATGCCAATTCGATCTCCGCGTGTGCGAAATAGATGGCCGGGTCTATAAACCCGGTGACCTCGTCGTCCTGGCACAGGATATTACCCCCCCACAAGTCGCCATGGATAAGACTGGGGGCTGCAGGTTCAAGCAGATACGAGTCCAGTGTAGCTGAAAACTCTTCAATTCTTGCCACCGTATGTGGAGACAGCCGTTCAGTCTTCAGTGCCTCCCGGGCCATATAAAGCAGTCTGGATTCGCGAAAAAAATCAATCCACGTCGGTGTTTTAGGGTTGGGCTGGTGGAGCCCGCCTATTACCGTGTCTACTTCGAAGCCAAAAGAGTCGGCCGATAAATCATGAAGACCGGCAATAAGGTCAGCGGCCCGAACCTGTGAGACATTAGTGAGGCTCCCCGCACAAGCCAGTGATGACATAATCAGCAGGCCGTCTTCACAGTAGTGTACTTTCGGTATTGGAAGGTCGGTGTGAGTGGCGAGGTAGTCCAGCATATACCCTTCAAGGGCGAGTCCGCTGTTCTTGTTCCCCGACTTCGCAACAACGGCATCGCCGTCTTGGAGTGCAAGGCGATATACATCCGCCACACAACCACCGGACAGTGAAGTGACGTTTTTTACCGACAGTCCCAGCGCCTCCTCCACTCGCAGCGCAATAGACACAGCTACAGTCCGTGACGTTCGCAAATGTCCGCCAACAGACCTCGTGATGCGACCTCCAGCATATCAAATACCCTATCAAAGCCGTCGTTGTAATAGGGGTCCGGGACGTCGGTTAGCCCCTGCAGGGGGGCGAATGACAGAAACAGATGCAAACGATCTTCACGCCCTGGAGGGCAAATATCGCGAAGATCATCGTAATTTGCGCTGTCCATTGCCAGCACATAGTCGAAGGCTTCAAAATCGGCTGATATCGCCTGCCTGGCCCGTAGGCGGCTCAAGTCAATACCGCGCCCCCTGGCTGTAGACTGCGCTCTAGAATCGGGGGCCTCGCCTACATGCCAGGCGCTGGTTCCCGATGAGTCCACTTCAATTTGATCGGCCAACCCCTGCTGCTCGACCAGGTGGCGAAACACGCCCTCTGCGGTGGGTGAGCGGCAGATGTTCCCCAGACAGACAAATACGACCCTGACCAAGCGATTTCTCCTAGTTTACAAATGCCCGAGTAATTATCGTAGGCATTGCCAGGCAGTGCAAGAAAGGCGTTTATCCGTGGCAGTTTTACCGTGCCGCATGGTGCTGATTTACGATGCAATTGTGTTTAGCCCTCTCCTTCACCCAACACCATTTTCGTGACATTCAATGCCGAATCCACTGCCTGGTTAGTGCCAAGTCCCGAGCCCCCTGCATCGCAACCAACGTAATACAGGCCATCGATGGGAGAATCTCCCCCGAGGAGGACATTACCCGCCTGACCAACACTCAGTGCCAGGCCGTAGCTCTCCCCGCCCTGCCCCGGAAAAATGGCGTCGTTACCCAGGCCGGGCACATTGGCTGGCCCCACTGTTTCCTCCAGTTCAATACAGTCTAATACCTCGGGCATTATTTTGCGCACCCGGTCGCGCACATAATCCAGATAAGGCTGGATATCGAGTTCCGGGTCGGGCAGGCAGGACATCACAGCATAAACCAGTTGCTTACCCTGGGGCGCCATACCCTGGTACAGAGATGTGGTTCCCAGGTAAATATAGGAATTGCTGGGCTTGATTTTTCCTGCGGCCATTTCCTCAAACTCATCGAAGGTGGCGACGCAACCCTCTGGGAAATAAATGGTCATCGGTGTTTTCAATACCGGCTTGTTCAGTACCCAGCGGTAGCCTGCACAGGCCAGATTACTCTCCAGGCCACTGACCCACTCTACATACTTCTGGTCGTAATGCTCCTCGCCCACCAGTTTGATTACAGTCTGGCGAATGCCAGCACTACTGATAACCAGAGGCGAAAAATACTGTTCCCCGTTTACAGTAGTAATGCCGGTCACGCGCCCATTTTCCACATCAATGCTGCCAGCGCGGGTTTTCATCAGCACTGTACCGCCCAGGTTCTCTACCGCACCGGCACAGACTTCAAACACATGACCGATTCCCTTACTGTAATAGCGACCTCCTCCATTTTTCATCGCCTCCTGAAACAACTTGACGGCCTCGGCAGCACTGGTGCGGTCAGACGTCATTTCAAAAGCCCCCTCGCCAAAGGATGCCAGGAAATAAGTGCGAATTCCCTTGGGTATTTCAAACTGGTCGACATAATCCATGGCCGACACGGCATACAGCTTCTCAATCTCGTCCGCCTTGAGGGTAGAAACCTTACCCAGAAACCGGAGGGTTCTATACAGTGCTGGCAGGTTCCACCAGGGGACACCGAGTGTTTTGAAAAGAGCGAGTGTGGAATCTCCCATGTCCCAACTACGGGTCACACCGTGCTCATCCTCGTACATCAATACGCCAATCGAGTCGGCAGACACCCTCTCCACCTGGTCTTGCAGACCCAGTTCATCGAGCAAGGTCTCAAACCTGGAATGGTCGGTGGGTACACAGTTGATGGGGAACAGCTCGAAGGAAAATCCGTCGCGCTGCAGGGTCATCATCCGGCCACCGGCTTTTTTGTTTTTATCGACCAGTAGTACGCGCTTACCCTTTTTTGCCAGCAATGCAGCGGCCGACGCACCCCCAGGACCGGCACCGATTACGATAACGTCATACTGATTTGTCATGGATTTCCCATTTTCGGATGCCTTGCTAGAGGACGCCGTCAACATCGTTCTCCTGTTCCGGCTTGGTCGGAAGCTCATCTATTGTCGTCAGTGAAATGCCTAGATCCTGCTTTCCACGGCCAACCTGATTGATCAGTTGCTCTATGTCGTGATTCAAAAACGCATTCAATAGCACCATCAGCTCTCGATAAAACCCCGCCGCATGATGTTGTACCAGTTTATTTTTTAGTTTCGCTAACCACTTGATGGGGTGACGCAACAGGAAGTCGCGTTGTGCCCGCTGATAATTCGTGAAGTCCTCGCCATCCTGGGTAAGTACGGCTTCGCAGTGGCTCAGATAGTGGAGAAACTCCAGCTCTGTGGACAAGTGGTCGGGTAAGTCGTTGGGCTCATCGGCCCGGGACAGGCCAAAGTAATTATAGAAGCGAACCAGTTCCTCCAGCGTGCCCATGCGGGATTGCTGGTGGGCGCCCTCGTGCAGGGAGCAGGGCGGCCCCGAGGGGCCCGCATCAAACAAACGAGTGTATTCCACCTGCAGTTCATCGCCCTCGCCAATCAGGTTGAAGGCCTGCCAATCTATCTCGTGCATCGAGTCGGGCATGATCGCGGTGACCGCGGCGCGCAATTGCGCACCGGGATCTCCCGTACGCAACGCTGCCAATCGAGCATCATCCGGGTACTCAAACGCCAATGCGAATAGACGATAGACATAGCTGCGCGCGGCGGCGTAATCCGCTTCATCGACAGCCTCGGGGTCGACGCTATCTCGCGTCACATTCTGTTGCGCCGACTGCTGCACTATACTCGCTCCACTTCAATGGGTGCACCGCGCGGTGCGTGGCCGGGGGCACCGTAGTAAACCCGGTAGTGTAATTGGCCGTAGCCACCAGCCATGTGAATGGCCTTCCAGGGTGCCGCCACCGGTTCCTGTTGACCCTTCCAGCCCTTGAACTGATAGGACTCCCAGGCGTGGTAAATAATCACTTCGCCCGGCTGGGTAGCCGGCGCTACTTTTACCATGACCTCGAACTCGCCAATATCGTTGTAAATCCTGGCCATATCACCATTGCTAATGCCGCGGGGTTCGCAATCAGCAGAGTTCATAATACACACGGGCTGGCCACGCTGTAGTCTGAGCATCAACTTGTGGTCGCGCCAGATAGCGTGAATGCTCCAACGATTGTGGCCGCCATTGATACGCAGGGGGTATTTGCTGCGGGCGTGGGGAGGGTCCTTGTGCACCGGCAAGTCCTCGCCGGCCTCGATATACCAGGGATGATCCAACATAAACTGCTGACGGCCTGTAATCGTCGGCCAGGCCACTTTGTCCTCGACAAACCAGCGGTGTGGCCAGTGCGTATCATTGGGGTCGTAATCGCTGCTGGTCTGGTAAATCAGCGAGGGCGGCGCCGAACCGGTCAGGGGAACAGCCCCCATTTCCAGTGCCTCCTGGCCGCTGATATTGCCGCAGTTAGGGCTGTTGCGGAAAATCGTGTCGATCAACTTTACCGGATCCTCGGGGTCGGTCGGATCGTAGTCGCCATTGGAAGTATGCTTGTTGTAGGTCTCGCGTAAATCCAGCGATCGGTCCTTAAAGCCGCGCACACTGGTTACTCCCCTGGCCTTGGCGCGCTCGGCTATTGCTCTGGATATAAGGCCAAAGGCCTCCCAGTCGGTCTTGGACTCCCCCAGTGGCTCAACCGCCTTATCGGAGGTACAAATATAGGGCACATAGGTCTGGCCGTATTTGATGCCATGTTTTTCGTAGTAGCCCGCGATGGGCAGGAAGTAATCGGCGTACAGGCTCGAGGTGCTCATTCGAAAGTTCACCGACACCACACAGTCGAGTTTGGGCCACAGCCCCTTCAGGGCATATTGCGGCGCCGGCCAACGCCGAAGCGGATTGCAGCCGGTAAAAATAAATACTTGTGGGTGCCGGTCCTGGGCCGGGTGCATGGAGACCCAGTTATTATCCAGGGATTGGCGCACATAATCGGCTACACCCTTTGGTAATGTGTCGTCCTGCATGTCCTCCCGGTCCCACAATTCCTTGTAGCCACCGTGAACATAGAGGAAGGGCATAAGCGGTGAATTGGGGCCATTGCCGCCGTAGATTCGGAAGGCATCTTCATAGTCCCGTGGCGTCATCCCGCGAATGGCCTTGGGCATCAGTTTCAACATGTCCATGGTCGACATGCCGTGACCGGCCATATTGTCCAGACCCTCCATGTTCCACCAGGCGGCTATACGCATACCACCACCGGGCTTGCCCTGGTTGCCGGTTAAATTCATTAACAGAATCATGGCGCGCTGGAACAGATCGCTATGGTAGTGCTTGCAGGCACCCCAGGAGGCAAAGATCATGGCGGTCGGCGCCTTGGCCAGTCCCTCGGCAAAACGCCGGATCAGCTTCGGCGACAAACCGGTGATCTCGGCTGCCTTATCTGGAGTGTATTGCTCATCGAGCATACTACGCAGTCGATCGAACACGGTGTAAACGCCAACTTGCGAGCCGTCTGCCAGGGTAATTGTCTGATCAACCGACAGTGCCGGATTTATCTTTCCCAGGGCCAGGGAGCGCCCACCACTGCCATCGCCCTCACAACCGGGGACTTCTGCGACTTTGTTAGTATTTTCATCCCAGAAGTAAAACAGGTTGTCCGCACCACCGCGGGCAAGGTCAGCCTCGCGCAAGAACTTGTCGGTATCCTTGCGCACCAGAATCGGTAGGTCGGTCTGTTCTCTGATGTAATCGGCCTCGTACAAATTGTTCTCGATGATGTAATGCGCCGCCGCCAGGCCAAGCGCAGCATCGGTTTCAGGTTTTGGGTTAATCCACAAATCGGCATGCAAGGTGCTGGCATTCATATCGGGCGCGATGACCACCAGCTTGGCCCCCCGGTAGCGGGCCTCGTGCATAAAGTGCATTTCCGGGATGCGTGTAATGCTGGGGTTACCCACCCAGATCACGATATAGTCCGAGCGGAACCAATCGTCCGAGGTCCCCTCGCAGTTGTACATACCCCAGGTCTGAATGGCCCCCATCGGCAGGTCACCTACTCCCGCCCAGGAGTCGATCTGGGTAGCCTCAATGGCGTTGGCAAAGCGAATTTCTCCAGCGGTCTCCGGGCCAAAACCGGCGTTTGTCGTACCGTTGTCGAAGATGATGGTTTCCGTGCCTTGCTCGATGGCGGCGTCGATCATCTTGTCGGCAATTTCTTCCAGCGCCTGATCCCAGCTAATCCGCTTCCATTTGCCCTCCCCACGCTCTCCCACACGCTTCAGCGGATGGGTAACGCGGGACTCGGACGCCTGCAGATCGCTGTAGCAGGCGCCTTTCTGGCAGCCTCTGGGATTGAAATCCGGCGTATCGGGGCGCGATTGCCGATACACCGCATCTTGCTCCTCGCGCCAGACAATACCCTCCTTCACATAGACGTCCCAGGAGCAGGCCGAGATGCAATTGGCCCGGGTGTGGGTACCCTTGACCACCTTGTCCCAGGTCCACTGCTCGCGGTAAATATCGGCGTGGTCGCCATAGGCAATCTGCTTAATCTGGCTCTTGGGGGGCGGCTCTGGCAGCACCCGACCGGTGGGCTGTCTGGTTTTCAGGCGGTAAAGGCTAAGCCCTGCCGCTGCCACACCCACACCACCGGCGCCCAGTAAAAATGTGCGGCGAGAGACGGTAGCGGAATTCTTGTCTGTCATAATATGCCTCGCATATTCATTCAATGGCTTCGATTAGAAGTCGTTACACCCACTTGATAGTGGCTGGGTTGCGATCGAAACCGCCGAACATGTCTTCCCACTTGTAGGCAATTAACACATCCAAAGCCTCGGATTTACCGCCCCCTTGAACAATTTGTTTTTCTCGCTCCAGGTTTTTCAGCGCTTGCAGCCCCGCTTCGCCAAATAGATGCTCGATATATTTATCGGGAATGCGCGGTTGACTTTCATCGACGTCACCATCCTCACCCAGGCGCATAGGCCCGGTAGGCGGCACATAAAAAACATTGGGCTGCGTGCCATATTCGGGGTGCAGCGGTACCGCCAGTTTGTATTGGGTGACCAGTTTGTAAATGGGGCCGTCTTCATCATCCGCATAGCCTAAAAACCGGACGCGCCCCGGACACTGCCTGGAGCATGCTGTGGCCACGCCCTGTTCCAGGCGGGGGTAGCAGAAGATGCACTTCTGGCTCACCTGCTTGGCATGGTTAAAATAGATTTTTTTGTACGGGCAGGCCTCCATGCAAAAGCGATAGCCATTGCAACGCTCTTCGTTGATCACCACGATGCCATCGCTTTCTCGTTTCTCTATTGCCTTGCGCGGGCAGGCGGCAACGCAGGCCGGATGGGTGCAATGATTGCACAGTCGCGGCAGGTAGAAATGGTAGCTATTGGGGTAGTCGCCAGCGCCCTCATCCTCGTCCCAGTTCGGGCCCCAATCTGGCGCATCCCCCACCACCTGCAGATGCTCCTCCTGCCCCTTACCCTCGCTGAACACCTGGTCGTAGTTAAATTCCCAGGCCTCGCCAAATCCCCCTGTCGTGGGCATTTCCCCAGGTTGGGCTGCAGCGTCGTGAAAACCACCCCCCATCGATTCCCAGCCCCTTGGCGTCCCCTCCCCGGGCATGGTGTTGACGGTATTCCACCACATGGCCTCCCTGCCCTGCGTTTTTGTCCACTGTGTCTTGCAGGCAACGCTGCAGGTATGACAGCCCAGACACTTGTTCAGGTCCATTACCATGGCCATCTGTCGCTTCGCTCCAGTCATGCTTTCAGCCCTCCAACATCAGTTCAATCCAGTCTTTAGAATAGGCCTTGATCCCGCCGCGCTCGCCGCGACCGCCCTCCCAGATGGCAACACCTACCGCTGTATTCATACCTGGTGCCAGTTGCAGCACTGCACTGTTATCCGGCACCTGCATTGGCCGCGCTATCACCACCGACCAGCTGCCCTCGACCCAGACACTGGCGGTGCTAATCTGCTCCTGCTCAATCGTGTTTGAACTCCCAGGCCCCTCCAGCAGCACCTGTTTACCGCCTTCGATACCGGCGCGCCAATACCATGCGTTGATCCCTGCGCCGGGCGCGCCCATTGTCCCCAGATAGGAATTTTCATGGAGCGGTAAGGCGATGGCCGCCGCATCGGGAAAACTGCTGTTGTCTCCATGATCAGGATTGCTGTTAGCATCCAGCCAGCTCAGATGGAAGGCCAGCAGTTGGCCATTGTGCACTGCCGCAATCGACACATCGCCAACCATTCCGGTGCTCTTCCCCTTCCAATTCGCCTGTACAAACGGCGATGGCTGCATTTCCAGCGGCGTGCCGGTCAGGTGCAATATCTGCCGCTTGACGGACTGCCACAAATCACTGCCCGGTGACATCATGCGTTGTGCGTCGATGTCTGGATGATAAACTGCCTGCATGGGTAAGCTCCGTGTGTACCATCGGAATGTAGTCGCCATCAACTAACCTTGTATCTGGCCAGTCAGTGTCATTGGTGCAGTCCAGGGATTAATTCCTGAACAGCGTTCAGTAACTATAAAAATTACTGTACACTGTTCATAAAGTCAACCACTGAATACAGTAAGAGGTAAAATGCCAGGAAAAACAGGTCGCCCACCGAACACCAGTCGCGAGGAAATTCTCTCTGTGGCGCTGGTTTTGCTGCGCGAGGGTGGGGAGAATGGCTTATCGATCCGCAGGTTGGCCGATCGGCTGGCGGTAGCTCCCAGTAGTATTTATAACTACTTCGCCGGCAAAAACGAGCTACTGGAATCCATGGCAGAATTTGGTGTGGAGTCCATCCCCAACCTTTCCGACGA
>JABHWT010000162.1 GCA_018657645.1 Halieaceae bacterium
CACCTACGCCAACGCCCTCGGCCAGGCCCAGCGCTACGAGGAGGCGTTAAAGGAAATCGATTACCTGGAACAGGTAGAGCCCCGAAACCTCTCCCACAAGGTACTGGCCGCCTCTATCGAAGTCCTGGTGGGTAATTATGAAAAAGCCGAACAGCGCTACGCAAAGATCCTCGAGCGCATACCCAGTCATGCCCAGTTACAGAACAGTCACGGCCACACCCTGAAAACCCTGGGGCGTCAGAGTGAAGCCATCGAGGCCTACCGGCGCGCCATTGGTCTGCGGCCCTCCATGGGAGACGCCTACTGGAACCTGGCCAACCTGAAGACCTTTGAGTTCCGCGGTGATGATGTCGCCCGGATGCGTGGGGAAATTGAATCAGACGCCATCGGAACCAGCGATCGATACCACTTGTGTTTCGCCCTGGGCAAGGCGCTGGAAGACCGCGGCGAGTACGCAGAGTCCTTTCACTTCTACCAGCTGGGCAACGAGCTCCGCTGTGAGGAGGAGGGCTACCAGGCGGATCGGAACCGCGAAGAGACCGACGCGCTGATCGAGCACTGCACGGCTGAGCTGTTCACTGGCAAGGAGCGCTATGGCTGTCCGGACCCCGACGCCATATTTGTTGTTGGTCTGCCGCGTTCCGGATCGACACTGCTGGAACAGATCCTAGCCAGTCACTCGCTGGTGGATGGTACCTCGGAGCTGCGCGAGATGATCGTGATTGCCCGCCGCCTGGCGGGTAGACGCAATCGCGATGACGAGTCGCAGTATCCGGCTGTTCTATGGGACCTCACCCCCGAGCAGTGTCGGGAATTGGGGGAGGAATACATCGAGCGCACCCGCATCCAGCGTGGCGACGCCCCGTTTTTTATCGACAAGATGCCCAATAACTTTCAACACGTGGGCCTGATCAAGCTGGTGCTGCCCAACGCGAAGATCATTGATGCACGGCGCCATCCGATGGCAACGTGTTTCAGCGGCTTCAAGCAACTGTTCGCGGCAGGACAGGCTTTCACATATAGCCAGGTCGACATAGCGCGGTACTTCAGCGACTACGCGCGTGTCATGGAGCACTGGAATTCGGTTCTTCCCGGCGCGGTGCTGAAGGTCAAGTATGAGAATGTGGTGGCGGACATCGAATCTGAGGTAAAACGGATGCTGGACTATTGTGGCCTGCCATTTGAGGAGTCATGTCTGGACTTTCATAAAACCGAGAGGGCGGTTCGTACGGCCAGTTCCGAGCAGGTGCGCCAACCCTTGTACAGCGCGGCTCTGGACCAGTGGCAACATTTTGCACCTCAGCTTGGTGAAATGCGCGAAATCCTGGACCATTGGGTGGAACGATTTTAATTGGCCTGGCTTGGTTTGATCTACTGAATTTCCTCTGTAAAAGTGTGAAGAAATCACGCTTTTGTTTACTTTACTGGGCGAGCTATGGTAACAAGAAGCATGGTGCCGACCCATGATGGTAACCTGCAAGATATAACTATAGTCAGATTATGAAGACTCATCTGACACGTTAGAAAAATTGACTTATCGACCTACGGACATACAAGGGAACGCACATGATCTATACACGAATTCGAAGGCAACAATTCGCAGTAAAACCGATTGCTGCGGCGGTGGCGCTAGCCGCCACAGTCAGCGCACCGGTCTATGCCCAGGGCCAGATGTCTCTGGAAGAAGTTGTCGTCACCGCGACTCGACGGGATATGAGCGTCCAGGATGTTCCTATCAGCATTAATGTGCTGGGTGAATCAACGCTGGTGAACAATGGGGTTAGTGATCTTGAAGATTTTGCCCACCTGATCCCCTCGGTTAACTATGTAACCCTCGGGCCGGGAACCGGCGATGTCTACATGCGTGGTATTTCCAGCGGCGGTGAGAGCCTGTTGGGCGCCACCCCTAACGTGGCGACCTACATGGATGAACAGCCCGTGACCGCGGTTGGCTCCTTCATGAACCCTCATATCTATGATATCGCGCGGATCGAAACCCTGGCAGGACCCCAGGGTACCCTGTTCGGCGCCAACGCCCAGGCAGGTGCGATCAGGATTATCACTAACCAACCTGAGCCGGGCGTGTTCAGTGCCGGGTATGACCTTGAGTTCCACTCTGTCGAGGAAGGGGATACCGGCAGCGTTATCGAAGGCTTTGTGAACATCCCGATCGGGGACAATGCTGCGATTCGTATCGTTGGTTATCGCAAGGATGAAGCGGGCTATATCGACAATGTCTACGGCGAGCACACCTTTGACCTGTCCGGAATCCGCAATGGCTGGCAGACCGGCGGTGATCCGGCGCTGATCGAGCTGGCTGCTGACCAAACGATTAACAACTCTGCCTATACTGAAGATGACTTCAACGAAGCAGAGACCACCGGTGGTCGCGCTACCCTGCGGGTAGATCTCAATGAAAACTGGACGGTTACCGCCGGGATCATGCGCCAGGAGCTGGAATCCCAGGGTGTCTGGGACCACGATCCCACCGATGTGGGTGACCTCGAGGTGGTTCGCTTCCAGCCTGATACCAATGACGACGAGTGGACCCAGACCTCGCTGGTGGTAGAAGGCAAGATCGGTGGCATGTCGCTGACCTATGCCTACTCGGATCTCGAACGTGAATCTCAACAGCAGGCGGATTACTCCCTGTATTCTGATCCCAGCAACGGTTCTCCCGGCTACGTGTCCAGCTACTACGTCTGCTACGTCGCCTATTTCGGAATGTGTGAAGACCCGACGCTGTTGTATACCGGCGACCAGGAGTGGGAGCGTGAGAACCACGAGTTCCGCCTGGTATCTGACCAGGAAAAGCGGTTTCGCTGGATTCTGGGCGCCTTCTACGAGGATGCCTACCATGATTTCGATCTGGACTGGCACGTACTCGGTACGGCGGCTATTACGCCCGAATCTTCAGGCGCTGGTACCCCTGCTTACGTCGAAGGGCCAGACATCTACTGGACCACAAACCAGTACCGCGGTAACAAGGAAACTGCTTACTTTGGTGAGGTAAGTTTTGATATTACCGACGATCTCACAGTTTCATACAGCCACCGTGAATTTGATTTCGAGTCTCAACTGGTCGGCTTCTCCGGTACGGTCTGGTGGCCGAGTCGTTACGGACCGCGTGGTACAAACCCCCTAGAGATAAACAACGATCTCAAGATTGATGAGCAGGATAGCGTTGGTAAGTTCAATATCTCCTACAACGTTAATGACGATGTCATGGTCTACGGCACCTGGGCAGAGGGTTATCGCCCGGGCGGCCTGAATCGTTTGAGTGTGACGGCAATTGCCGGTGCCTATAAGGCGGATATCCTGACCAGTTACGAAGTGGGTATGAAGGGTGAGTTCATGGAAGGGCGCCTGCGTCTGAACCTGGCCTACTACACCCAGGAGTGGGATGACTTCCAGCTTTCAAAGATCGACACCTCGGTTTCGGTTCTGACGCTGACCGACAACGTCGGCTCCGCTGACAGTGATGGTTTCGAGCTGGATGGTACCTTCCTCATCACGGAAAACTGGGATCTCAATTTCGGCCTCTCATGGAATGATGCGGAGTTGACCGAGGACTACTACCTGAGTGACGCCGTAGCGGCCACGGGTATCCCGACAGCGCCCAAGGGCAACGAACTGCCGCGGACGCCTGATCTGAAGTGGAACCTTACCTCCCGCTACAACTTCCAGTTGATGGATATGGATACCTTCGTCCAGGGTTCCTATACCTCGGTGGGCGAGTCCTACAACCTGCTGTACGACATCGATCCAGTATCCCGTACGCGGAAGAAGCACGATGGGTACGAGGTGTTAAACCTGGCCTTTGGCGTCGAGTCTGACAGCTGGGCTGCTGAATTGTTCGTCAAGAACGTTACCGATGAGCGCGGTGAAGTGTTCATCAACGGTACGACTTACGATCAGCGAATCACCAGTAACAGGCCGCGGACGATAGGTCTTCGCTTCCGTCAGAAGTTTGATTGATAGCTGGCGTTGCAAAACCCAAAGGCGCCTTCGGGCGCCTTTTTTGTGTTGAGCCAACTCCGGATTCAGAGCTGCGTTAAAGAGCAGGGTCCTTTTCCACCGGGCGCAACAGTAAAATGCCAATAGTAGCAACAGCTGCACAGCTGGCGGCGGCCAGAAAGGCACTGTGATAGCTACCCGTTGCGTCGTGCAGAATGCCTCCGACAAGCGGGGCCATGGCGCCACCGATGGTGGTGATAGGCAGGATAAACGCCAGAATATTCTGAATATAGGTGGGTCCGAAGTAGTTTCCTATGAGCGTGAATTGCGCCACCAGTGACATGCCAAAACCAAGCCCCGTTAGCAGGCCATAGGCATAAACGCCCGCCGTACTGTCGGCCTGAAGAATCAGCAAAATGCCAATGGTCTTGATGGCGACCGCGAGTGCGAGCAAGTAACGCGGTTCAAATCGGTCCCCCAGAACGCCACTGATTAATCGTCCACCAATACTGGAAAAAGTAAGGAGGCTAAAGGACAGTGCGGCCGTCGTACTGTCGATGCCGGTGTCCATTAAATGAATAACACCGTGGGTCAGGACCATAAACGTGGCGGCGCTGGAAAAAATAGCGATGATAACAATGTGCCATATCACTCTGTGACGCAGGGCCTCCATTAGCGGCCAGTCGTAGGCTGTCTGGTAGACATTTGGGTTGCGAACGACCGGACCATCGCCCAGCGCTGCCTCTGACTCATCGAGTGCTGCCTCCCCATCGGGCATCTGGCCCACGTCTTGCGGTGTGTTTTTTACCCAGCGCCAGGCGATCAGGGCAGCAACCACAGAAAACACCGCCCACCACATCCAGACCCGTTGCCAATTGCCCCCGCTACCTTCAATTATTTGATTGGCCAGAATGCTGCCCAGTGACCCGCCCAGCCCGCCGGATGTTAGAACAAGCCCGGTGGCCAGAGCCCGGCGCTTGACGAACCAGCGGGTGATCATCGTCTGAATGGGAACAACGGTGGCAAAGGTTGCCCCACCACCAACAACCACTCCGAACATTGCAACAAAGACGAAGCGATTGTCACCGGCTAACTGCATGAAGACACACCCGACGGCGGTAATACTCATCCCCATAATCATCACATTTCGTTCGCCAATGAACCGCGCGACTATCGCGGCAACTGTTCCACCAAAACCAGCGGCGATGAAATTGACCGTGTATCCGGCCCCAAACCAGGTCCGCGACATGTCGGAGATGCTGGCCATGTGGGTGGCGGCGATACTGCCGCCGTAGGTCACAATCGCGGAAATAAAGTAAATCGCGAACATGACGACAAGCAAGGTCCAGCCATAAAATTTCTTTTCCAAAATCGAACCTCAATTGAGTGTTGGTTAATGGATGTGGACAGTTAAAGGGTACTTACTTAACATCAAAAATGGGAGCTCTGAACACGCTGTCCACTGAGCACGGCCCGCTATCTGGGCGGCCCAACGTTTGG
>JABHWT010000416.1 GCA_018657645.1 Halieaceae bacterium
AAGCGCTGGAGGCAGCCGGATCTGATCCATCAGCGTATGTACATCCAATCCCGCATTCATGCCCTTCACGGTCTCATCGTGTACGTACACGATCGCCTCCCGAAGAATATTCAGCTCCTCTTCAATGAGCGCCTTGCCCACCACAGGAGCATGATGGCCATAAAGAATCATCTCGGGACCAAGGTCCAGCACTGTCTGGACCGCCTCGGCGCAGATCAGGGCATCGCGATAACGATCTCCCCGGATCGTTACCAGGTTGGGAAAGTGACCAAAAGGACAGCCGAATAAATTACCTGTCAGGCAAATTTTGTGGTCCGGCAGCCAGATAATAAGGGAATCATTTGTTTCCCCGCCGGGCACCGCGATCAATTCCAGGTTCAATCCACCCAGTGTCAGGCTATGGCGATCCTCAAACAGCAGGTCCGGCGTCGGCACGTCCTGAACCGGGTAATCCGTGTAATTCTGCTGCTCATAGTATTCGAGGGCCCGCGCAAACTTGTCGCTGAATGCAAAGGCTGAACGGCCGCCCCGAAATACCTGGAGACGCCCATCGTAATTCTGGTGCTCACTATTACCGGCCTGGGCAATAACCTCCAGCCCGGGATTCTGCTCTCTAAAATAGGCAACACCACCCACGTGATCAACGTGCCCCTGGGTGAGAATCAAGTAGCGTGTCGGGACTCGACTATAGTCGTCGAAATTGGCCTTATGCACAGGCGCTTCCAAACCCATACCCGAATTAACCTGAATGTTACCCTCCGGCGTTTCAAGCAAATAACAATTGGAAAAACCCTCGGATAGAACGATGAAGTCGTTAATTCGCTGACCACCAAAGGTGGCCGGATCAGGCTCGACCGGCCGTGATTTGTAGATCGGTTGTCGCATGGCCAACTCCCTCTGTACCTGTGAATCCAGAGCACCTCTTGGGAATGCCATGGCATTATTCAGAGCTGCCCTAGAACGGAAACACTCTGGGTATTAAATAAAGGACAATCAGTGAGTAGGTGACGGTCAGGGGTAGGCCCACCCGAAAATAATCCCGCATTACATAACCGCCCAGGTTTTGTACCATCAGGTTAGTGGTATACCCGTAAGGCGTCAGAAAGCTGGCACTGGCGCCGTAGGCAACGGCCATAATAAAGGGCATCAGATTAAGACCATAACTCTCGGCCAGGCCAAAACCAATGGGAAAACTCAGGGCCGCAGCTGCGTTATTGGTCATCACTTCGGTTAACAGCAACGTCATCAGATAGATTCCTACCATTGCGCCATAAGGTCCTACCGCCGCCAGATATCCATGAAAACTCTCGGTCAGAACAACCACCAGACCGGAGTTGGTCAGAGCCTGCGCCAGGGTTAACGCTGAAGTAATAATCAGCCACAACTCAAAGGGAAACCGGTGGCGTATTTCCGAACCGCGCAATACCCGAAACACCAGCATATATACAAGCAGGAAGGCCAGTCCCTTTATCAGGGGTACGACCTCCAGTGCAGCCAGGCCAATTACTGCCAGTAATATCAGCGTAACGAGATAGTCCTGAATGGAAGATGTCGTGGTGGCGGCAACCGAGTCGTCTATAACGACGAAGTTTTTGTCCAGATTTTTGCGATCGTTGAAATCGGGACCCACCGCCAGCATCATGCTGTCACCTGCCTGGACGGTAATTTCCCCCAATTTGCCCGACAGTCGCTTGCCCCCGCGGCGCATGCCGACAACAGCGGCATCAAACAGCGAACGAAAACCACTCTCCTTTATTGTTTTGCCCTCGATTGCAGCATTTGGCATGACGATAACTTCTGTCATGTTCTCTCGCAACAGACCCTGCTCGATGGCAAATAACTGCAGTCCATGAAAAGAATCGAGCGTGTTGAGCTGGGTAATATCGCCAGAGAAGATCAGCTTATCACCGGCCTCTATGTACTCACTGGGCGAGACTGGGGAAATTAGATGATTGCCGCGCACCACCTCCACCAAAAACAAGTTGTCCAGCTCCCGAAGCTTGTTGTCGGCGATACTCTTGCCAATCAGGGCCGAACCCGGTTGTATTTCAGTCTCGATCAAATACTCATTGATATCGATTTGCTGTGTGTGGCCAGTGGGCAATAAGCGCGAGGAAACCACAAGGACCAGCATACCCAATACGGTGACACTCGCCCCTATGAACAGAAAGTCGAAAAATGCCAACCCCTGGCCTGTTGCATCTTCCATGAAGCTGCTCACAATCAAATTGGTCGAGGTGCCGATCAAGGTCATGGTGCCACCGAGTATGGCGGCATAAGACAGTGGAATCAGCAACTTGGATGCGGGATGATGTTGATTGCTACGGACAGCATGAGCCAGCGTCGCCACTACCGCAGTGTTATTAACAAACGCTGAAAAAAAGGCAGTTACAAAACCCAGGCGCAATAAGCTGGCTCGATAGCCCGATGTAATCAACTTGCCAGAAAGGCGGCTTAGCCACGACAATTTTTCCAGACCAACGGAGACCAACAACAACAGTATCAGGGTAATTAAACCCGTATTCGTGGCTTTACCCAATACTTCACCCGTATCCACCAGCCCCAGAAAGTATGCACATAACATGGTGCAACTGAACAGCCAGGATGGCGACCAATCGGTCAAAATCAAGCTACCAAGTAGCCACAGGAACAAAGCTGATACAAGCAACTGATCAATCATTATAGGGTCTCAAACATCGTGGGGAAATGAAGCAGGAGCAGAGGATAAGCGCAATCGGGTGGCTCCGGCAACTACTAACAGTACACCAGCGAACCACGCCGCTAGGGCGAATACCAGATGGGGGACGACCATGCACGCTCCTGAATGATCGGTCTGTGCTCGGCGGAGCAGCAGCCCTCGAGCCCTCCCCCAATTGTTTCGGGCACATTGCAATCTACTTTGGAGGCTGCACAAATACGCTGACTCCAGCGGCAGGTTGGATTTTCGATCACCCGTGAATAGTAATAGGCGCGCTGCTCGGGATCGAACTGATCATCGGTCCATACGGTACACAGATTGGCAAATCCGGGTCCACTGGTCTTGCAGCTAGCGATATCTACCGTGGCGCCGTTATCCCCATCGCCCGCCACGTCAACCACCCTCTCCCGTCTTTCTCCCGCCTCGTCTATCCAGCCTTTAACAACCTGGATTCGCTGCAGGGCCGTTCCCGGGCTAGCAGAGGTGCCAGCCTCCTGGCTCGCGATAAGCGCAA
>JABHWT010000195.1 GCA_018657645.1 Halieaceae bacterium
GAACTTATATATGACATTCAAGCGAAAATTACTCACTGTTTTGGTGATAATCACTGCACTGGGGCTGTTGTATCCGGGAGTGACTCAACCCGTGTTGACACTGACCGGGACAATTGAAAAATCGCAGATTGTAAGGCTTGGCATCGATACGCTGGCTGGTACCAATGCAGATAGTCAGGCTCGTCAGATGCTGAACACAATGTCGATTCTCCTGGGCTTTGATCAAATGGAAGGGCAGGTGCTGGCCTATTACAGCAAGCGCTCCATCTGGGGAACGGCTCATGAATTGGCTACCACCGGCAACATGCTGGTGGCATTTCTCATTGTTTTTTTCAGCCTCGTTATCCCCAGTTTCAAATTATTGTTGCAGATAGCGTCACTAGTCATTGTGCGCACCGAAATTCGGGGTGGCGTGTTGTGGTTAAACCGAGTGCTTAGTAAGTGGTCCATGGCCGATGTGTTTGTAATGGGGCTTCTGGTTGCCTATCTGGCGGGGAGTGCATCTGGTGAGATGGGTGAACTGTTAACCATGGATGCGCAGCTCGAATCAGGGTTCTATTTTTTCCTCGCCTATTGCCTGTTTTCGATAGCGGCGACTGTATTGATGAAAGACAAAGACTAAAGATTCATTGCTCTAACATGGTGGCGTAGATAGTTTCACAATCGCGATAGAAACTGAGCTGTTCTTCACCCAGGTAGGGTGCCACCATGGTCATTAACTGCAATACGCCCTGATGGATTGTCACCTGGGGTGGGCGTTCCTCATTCAGTAGCTGGTCGTAGTTGAACCAGAAACACAAGGAGAGAGTCATATTATCAACCAGGCCGAGGAGTTGTTGATTACCGGCATCGATCAGGCGGTGACTAAGCAGGGTTTGACAGATGGCATACAAGGCCGCGCGCTTTAACTGCGTCAGTTTTGCGAATCCCCGCTGAATAGTCGGATAACGTTGCAGAATGTCTGACAGGTTAAGGTAGAGAAATCGGTACTGATACATCTCTTCCAATACCACGTACAAGAAGTACCAATTATCCTCGGCACTGCCGGTGTCGGTGCTCAAAGGTTGCTCGATGGGTGCCGTAAGGGTGCCGCTCAAAGCCAGTTCATATTGGTGGTATAGCTCGTGAATGATCTGCTCCTTGCCCTTGAAGTGGTAGTAGAGATTGCCCGGACTGATATCCAGTTCGTTGGCAATATCCAGAGTAGTGGTGTGTGTCTCGCCCTCCTCATTAAATAACATCAGGCTGGCGACAAGAATACGGTCCCTCGTTTTCATCAATCTAAATGCTCAAGGCATGTTCTAAGTCGAGGACCGTTTCGCAGGCGACTTTTTGCGCACGGGGGCTTTTTTCTTTGCTGCCGGTTTTTTCTTCGGTGGCGATTTTCTGGCCGCAGTTTTCTTTGTGCCCGTCTTCTTTCGCGGGGCGGACACTTTGATGACACCCTGCTCGGTGAGAGTGGTGGTCAGAAGATCGAGTTTATCTGAGAGCAAATCAATCTTTGCGTGAAGGCTCTTCAATTCACTACTGCCGCCCAGCCGCTGCAGGTAGAAATTCTCTCTCACCTGATGAATGCGCTCCTCGACAGAGTTTCTTGAGTCGCGGAATGAGTTCTTTGCCTCGTGAGCTTCCTCCTCCAGCGCCGTTCCCGCCTTAACCAGATCGCGAAAAAGCTTGGGTGATTCAACGCCGGCTTTCTCCAGTCGATCCTGAGCCTGATCGACCGCACGGCCGTAGGCTCCCACTCCCGCAAGCCATATATTCTTGGCGATTTCGCCCGCTTTGTCAGTGACTTTCTTTTTATCATTGCTCATGTGAAAAACCCTCTATCTGCGTCGAGTTGATGCCGATATATACAATTTTAGCCAGAGCTGCCATGGCATTAAACCAGATTTGGCGGCAATGGGCGATGCGCTTTTTCAGGACAAAAAAAAGTGCAAAAAAAAGGGGTCACATAGTGACCCCAAAAAGAACCCGGTTAGGGTGTTGATATGGACCTGAATTGAACTTTCTCAGGCAGCGGTTTTGAAACCGGCGGATGTTTTTAAATCGTTGAAGCGCGTTTTTACCTTCTTCAGTTGCTTGTCCAATTTTTTGCGATCGGCAAGACTGTCGAGCTTGAAGTCAGGCAGCTCTATAGCGTCCTTGGCGTCGGCTTCCAACTTTTCCCCGCGCTTGACCAGGTCTTCGTAAAGGTCGCTGGCCTTCTCGCGGCGCTCCTCCAGTTGATCCTGTAGGGTATTGAATTGCTCCTGTATCTGGTCGAATGCCTTGCCATAGAAACCCAGGCCAGCCAGGAAAGCATTGCGGCCAGCTTCCTGGGCCCTGGTGGAAAAATCTGCAGAAGCTTTCCTGGAGACTCTCTTTTGTTGCACTTTTTTGGCGGTGCTTTTACGAGCGGCAGTTTTTTTAGCAGCGACTTTGCGCTTGGACTTTGCTTTAGTCTTGGGTGTTGCTTTGGTTGATCCTGCGGTTTTAGTCTTAGCTTCGGTAGCCATGTTTAACTCCTTTCCTCTTGGTGTTGGCGGCATATACCGCCTGATTAACAACTAGATTACGAGAAAAAATTAGAATAAACATACTAATTAGTGGCCATTCGGATGGGTACTCAATACGCGCTCATAGACCCCGAAAGCGCTGCCCTGGTTCAGAGTGCCCGACTGGCTGGAACTTTCAGGTTGGTTTAAGCTCCTATTGATACTGTATCATTTGATTATTTAGCGGCTGGAATATGGCATGACGCCCAATTGGACTCGAAACTGGCTCTGGACCCTGCTGGTGCTCATTGTGGGTGGCGGAGCTGCATATGCTGTGTTGGTGGGAAAGTCCCAACCGGAGCCCCGGGCGGCACAACTACCGGCGCCCCCCGTAGTCGATGTTGTTCTGGCTGATCTTGGCGAGCGTGCGCTGTGGGTGGAAACACAGGGCACCGTGCGCCCTCTCAGGGAAATTAAACTGGTGAGCCAGGTCGCAGGACGCGTAGAGTCTGTTTCCCCACAATTTGCCGCAGGCGGTTTCTTTGCCGCAGGTGTACCCCTGCTCAAAGTAGAAGATTTTGATTACAAGTTTGCTATTGCCAGGGCGCAGTCTCAAGTAGCCGGCGCTCGACAGCGGGTCGCCGAAGAACAAGGCCGGGCTCTGCAGGCCAAGCGGGAGTGGCGCGACTTGGGAAGTGAGCAAGCCAATACCCTGTTTTTGCGCGAGCCGCAGCTGGCTTCTGCTCGAGCCGCTTTACATGCGGCTGAGGCCGATCTGGGAGCGGCCAACCTGAACCTCGATCGAACCTCTATCGCGGTTCCTTTTAATGGCCGAATAAGTACAAAACACGTCGACATTGGCCAGTATGTGACACCGGGAACCGTGGTGGCAGATGTATATGATACCGACATTGTGCAGGTCAGGTTACCCCTGACGGATCGCCAGGTGGCACTGTTGGACTTGCCCCTTAATTACGAAAATACTCCCGTGGATCAGACAGATGGTGCAGCGGTTATCCTGCGGGCGCGCTTTGCGGATCAGATTTGGGAGTGGCACGGCAGAATCGTGCGTACCGATGCCAGTATCGATGTCGACAGCAGAGTGGTTTATGCGGTGGCCGAAGTGCACAAACCATTTGCCAGGGAGGGCGGGAGTGAACGCCCGCCCCTGGCGCCGGGTCTGTTTGTCAATGCCACAATAAGCGGCAAGCAAATGCCTGCAGTGGCAGTTTTACCTCGTTCAGCTCTACGCAGCGACGCGACGGTCATGATCGTGGATGACGCACGCCAGGCCCAGCTTCGGAGGGTCCACGTTTTGCAAAGTAGCGCCGACCAGATATGGGTGCAGGGCTTGCGCGACGGTGACAGGATTATTGCCCGGGCCGCGGCGGTTTCTGTGGCGGGTACAGAGGTCACAGTGAAAGAAACCACTACCCTGGCCTCGGGGGAGTAATGGGCGGGGCGATTCGCTGGTTTATCGATAACCCCATAGCGGCCAATTTGTTGATGGTGTTTCTTATCATTGGCGGCCTCATGGGCGTGCTGGCTTTGGATAAGCAGTTTTTCCCGGAGTTTGAGCTAAATACCGTCAGCGTGGTGATGGCCTATCCGGGTGCTGGTCCGAAAGAAGTCGAGGAGCAGATCTGTATTCGGATTGAGGAGGCGGTTCACGATCTCTCGGGGGTCAAGGAAATACGCGCCGTTGCTCGTCAGAGTGTGGGCACCGTTATGATCGAGGCCGAAACGGGTTATGACATGCAGCAACTCACCGCTGAAGTTAAAACCCGGGTGGACGCCATAAACACCTTCCCCGGGGATGCCGAGCGTCCAATTATCACCGAACTGGCGCATCGTCACCACATGGTGGCGGTATCGCTGGCGGGTGACATCGGTGAGCGCAATCTCAAGGAACTGGGCGAGCGTTTGCGCAATGATCTGGCCGCCCAACCCCATGTTTCGATGGTGGAATTGTCGAGTCCCAGACCCTTCGAGGTTTCAGTGGAGGTCTCTGAATACACCCTGCGCCGCCATGGGTTGAGCTTTAGTGATGTGGTTCAGGCAATAAAGGAATCATCGTTGAACCTGCCGGCCGGGGCCATCAAGGCAGAGAATGGCGACATTCAGCTTCAAACCCGTGGCCAGGCCTACAATCGCTATGAGTTTGAGAGTATTCCCCTGTTAAGCACGCGGGATGGGGCACAACTGAAGTTGGGTGATGTGGCAACTGTCATCGACGGATTCCAGGATGTCGATGTGCGCACCCGGTTTAACGACAAGCCCTCGCATACCCTGCATGTATTTGTGACCACACATCCCAATACGCTGGCTACCAGTGAAGTCGTACACAACTGGGTCGAGCGTGCTCGCATGCAATTGCCACCTGGCGTTGAGCTGGAAATATGGCGGGATAACTCGGTATTGTTCAAAGGCCGGATTGAAACCCTGCTCAAAAATGGTGTGGGTGGCCTGGCTCTGGTTTTCATAGTGCTGGTGTTGTTTTTGCGTCCGAAGCTGGCTATGTGGGTTTGCATGGGTATTGCCGTGGCCTTTATGGGGACTTTGTTCGTATTGCAATACACTGGCATCAGTCTCAACATGCTTTCCCTGTTTGCCTTTTTACTTATCCTGGGCATTGTGGTGGATGATGCCATTATAGTCAGCGAGTCTATTCACTCTCGACAAATGATGGGTGATGCCGGTAGCAAAGGCGCCCTGGTGGGGGCTCATAGTGTGGTTAAACCGGTGATGTATGCGGTCATCAGTACCATGATTTTCTTTGTACCGATGCTTGTCATGCCAGGAAATATGGCCAGTATGGCGGTTTCGATTCCAGTGGTGGTAATTTTGGCTCTGGCTTTTTCGCTGGTGGAGAGCTTGTGGATTTTGCCCTCCCATCTGGCTCACATGAAACCGCCGAAACCGAGTCGGTATCAGTTTGTACGCTCCCTGGAGGCTATTCGCAGGTCGTGCGAAAAAGGGCTGACCGATTTCGCACACAATGTATATCGACCCTTCCTCAAGCACTGCTTGCAACTCAATTTGCAGGTAAGTGCTTTATTTCTGGTGGCACTATCACTGAGCCTGGCCCTATATGCAGGAGGTTGGTTGCGCACAGGTTTCTTGCCATCGATCAATTCCGATTTCGTTTTCGCGAGTGTTACCCTACGCGAGGGTGGGTCCTATCAGGACACGCTGCGGGTCCTGCATCAGATTGAATCAGCAGCGGTTCAGACCAAGGCCGAGTTCAACAGCGATCCCCGCTTCTTGCCCGCTGGCGCCGTCATCGGTCATATCGATTCACGAGGGCGAGAGAATGAGGTTCAGGTAATTGTGGAATCCCTGTATAGGGACGTGGATACCGGGGAGCTGGCCGCGCGCTGGCGCGAGCTTATTGGCGATCTGGGCGAAGTGGAGGACTTCAAGCTGGACTATACGTTTAACGATAGAGGCAAGCCTATTGAGCTACAGTTTGCTTCACCCAGTATAGAGGACCTTCAGGCTGTTGTGCTTGAACTTCGCGCAGCGCTGGAATCCTATCCCGGCATCTACAATGTCAGCGACTCGCTACAGGCACCGCGGGAGGAAATTGTCCTTGGCCTGAAGCCCGCCGCTGAAAATCTCTCCGTGACATTGGCCAGCCTGGCCAGGCAGGTTCGCGAGGGTTTTTACGGTGCCGAGGCACAGCGGATTCCACGCACCAGAGAGGATGTTCGCGTTATGGTTCGCTATCCCGAGCGAGAGCGGCTGTCTGTCGACAACCTGAATGACATGCGCGTTCGTACGCCAAGCGGAAACGAAGTTCCCTTCGATACGGTTGCCCAGGTGGATTATGAACCAGGCTATGTCAAAATCGACCGCCTCGACCGCAAGCGTACGCTCGAGGTGACCGCGGAGGTGCAGCCGGGGCTGACCGACCCGCGGGCCGTGGTCAATGACATAATCGGCAACTACCTGCCGCGCTGGCAGAAAGCCTATCCGGATCTATCAATGGACCTCGATGGAGGGCTGGAAGAAGAGTCGGATTTTGTGATGGCCATGATCAAATACATGGGGCTGTCCATGCTGGTTATCTTTGCCCTGATGGCGATTGCATTTCGTTCATACTGGCAGCCGATACTGGTGTTGACCGCGGTGCCATTTGGCGTTATGGGGGCAATCTTTGGTCACGTTATCCTCGATCGGCAGGTTGATATGTTTTCACTAATGGGTGTGATCGCCTGTGCCGGCGTTGTGGTAAATGACAACCTTGTATTGATCGACAGGATTAACCAGCTGCGGGCGGGTGGACACTCCCTGACCGAATCTTTGCTGCAGGGCGCCGAGGATCGTTTCCGGCCCATCATCCTGACCTCGTTGACTACCTTCATCGGTTTGCTGCCCATAATGTCTGAAACTAGCATGCAGGCGCAGTTCCTGATTCCAATGGTGACCTCTCTGGCGTTTGGGGTATTGTTTGCAACCGGAGTGACGCTTCTACTGGTGCCGAGTCTGTACCTGCTTGGCGAGCAACTGGCTGCACACCTACTACACAGGCGACCATCGCTGCCCGATACTATCGAAGGGATCTGATAGGGTTTTCTAGCGGCACTTGCTAAACTATGCCACACATTTAACCCAATCGGGAGCTACGGAGAGTGACAACCCGTTGCCGTACATGGATGTCCCTTACTCTGATTGGCTGTCTGGCAGCCTGTAGTGTAAGCAGTGAAAAACCTTCCGTATTACCCGTCAATAGCATACGCAATAGTGGCGACTGGTCCTGTGTGCTCAATAATCAGGACTTATGGGACTGCAATGAGCCAGAGTCAGAGCCAGAACCAGAGCCAGAGTCAGAGCCAGAACCAGAGCCAGAACCAGAGCCAGAGCCAGAGC
>JABHWT010000188.1 GCA_018657645.1 Halieaceae bacterium
AAGCCGCAGCGCTTTCTTTACTTGCTGGTACCGGGTTACTGGCACTCCACGGGACCCATGGCCTGGGGCTCCTTGCTGATTATGTCCTACCCGATTGCCATGATTATCTACACCTACTTTGTAATCAGGAACAATCAGGCCTGGGCAAAAATACTGGGCATTATTGGTATTATCCTGGCACTGTCCACACACTGGTACACCGGGGTTGTGATGCAGCTAAACCCAGGCCGTTTTATCAACCACACGGCCCTGGCTCCCCTACTATTTTTAACCGGTGCCTTTATCTCCGGTATCGGCTTGTTAATCGTTATTCTATGGATCCAGAACATGATCGTTTCTGTCAAAAAACGCATCGACTGGTCGCTGATGGAGGAAATGGCTCAGTACATGATGCTGGGCATAGCATTTGATATTTTCCTTTTGTTTCTTGAATTCATGCAATCCATATATGGCAACGCAAATGAAGTGCTGGCCCACGATGAAGTGTTAATGGGTGTATTTCGATTTCCCTATCTTTGGCTGGAGGTTGTTATCGGGTTATTCATACCGCTTTTCATCCTGGTTACGCCTTTAAAGCGCACCAAAACAGGGATCGTCATCGCGTCCTTCCTGGTTGCCATTGGCGTGTATGGAATGCGTATTTGGTGGGTGATGGGTGGCCAGTATCTGCAAACGTTTTATTAAGCGCTGGCTATATCCAGTAGTTTGTTGAGGGTAAGTATGTCTGATCAGAAAAAACTAAAACCGATAGCGTTAGATCGGAGGGAGTTCCTCAAGGCCGGCATGGTTATCACAACCGCCGCCTCCTGCCCCGTTGCACTCAATGCAATGGAGTTGGAACTTGGAGGAAATGACTTTCATCAGATAAGGACCTTCGCCCCTCGCGAAAAGAAAGTGTTCCTGTGCACCATGTGCCCCTACTTTGATGGCGGGTTCACTTTCTCTGAAAAGGGAGACATCAAGAAAGTCGAGGGCATCCCCGACCATATAGCCACGCGTGGCAAACTGTGTTCCAAGGGCCTGGCTTCATTTTTCAGTGCGGCGGACCCCGATAGAATCCTGCAACCGCTTAAGCGAGTAGGAAAACGCGGAGATGGCCAGTGGCAGGAAATTAGTTGGGAGGACGCCATTGCCGAGGTGGCAGCCAGGGTCGATGGCGCCATTTCCGAGCACGGCGCGGACAGTGTCTTCCTCAACGAGGGCGGATTCAAAGATGGAGCCAGTGTGCGATTCATGGACACGATTGCCTCTAAATCAGTCATCCGAAGTCGTTTTACCTCGATCAGCAATTCAGCCAAGCAATCCGCACTTGAAAGTGCGTTTGGCGTTGACTTCCTGTTACCCGACCTTGAAAACACCCACTATGTCTTGAGTTTCGGCTCAAACATTATGGAAACTGCGCCACCGCTGGCTCAACGTCTGACCGATGGCATTGTCAACAATCGTCTAAAACTTGTCACCTTTGATGTGCGGATGTCCAATACCGCAGGACGGAGTGACGAGTGGATTCCCGTATTCCCGGGCAGTGATGGCATCATTGCCCTGGCCATGAGCAATGTCATTCTCAAGGAGGGGCTGGCCGATAGTCAGTTTATTGATACCTGGACTAATTATTCCACCGAGGATTTGACTGAAGCACTGTCTTTTTTTACGCCACAAATGGCTGCTGAGGCCAGTGGTGTTGCCGCCGAAACCATCACTCGAATAGCACGGGAGTTTGCCAAAACAAAGCCGGCTACCATCATCAGTCAAAACGGCGTAAGTTATCATCAGAAGGGGGTCGATAGCGAAATGGCCTGCCTGCTGCTGGCAGTGGTCACAGGAAATATTGATAACGAGGGAGGCTATTGTCTGCCACGTCGTTTTGACATTCCACAGCCACAACCTGCCCCCCAGCTAGCGGGAAGTGGCGCCCGACGGCTGAACCACAGCTTCCCATTTGAATTGAAAGAGGGAAAGCACAACGTACAGGTGTTGTTCAATCACATGAGCAACCCCGTGTATAGCGCCCCGGCTGCCAGTATGTGGGCCGACACGCTACAGGACGAAAACCTGGTTCCCTTTATTGTGGATTTCAGTCCTTTCATGAGTGAAACCTCGGACTACGCTGATATTATCTTGCCAGATGTCGTTGCTGTTGAGCGCGACGATGTTGGCAGTGCGCCTACCTCACTACTTCCCTGGGTCAGCATGACGATACCTTCAGGGGCGCACCGCTGCTCCCCCATGGATGTGCGAGTTACTTTCAAGAAAATCATTGAGCATATTGACCCCAACGATGAACGAGGCATGAAAGCATACTGGGCGTTTCAGAACAGCGGCGAGTGGGTCAAGAATCAGATAGAGGCAACCGATGGTTTGCGCAAGGCCTACAAGAAGCTGAAACGGAAAGGTGTATGGCCCGATTACGGCAAAATCGATCCCAACACCCGGCAACTTGTTAATAAGGGAATTCCCGCTAGACCGGAGTACGGTACTTACCTCAAAGATGGTTTTGCCACACCCTCGGGGAAGATTGAGATTTCTACACCGACCTGGGAGGAAAACAAACAGCTAGGCCAGGTTAGATCGAGCACACAGCCCGATCAATTCGTGCTGGTAACTTACAAAGTAGCATTCCACACGCTGTCCCTGACCTCCAACCTGAAATACCTCGCTGAACTGTGGCACTCCAACCCGCTGTGGATCAACAAGCAGAGCGCCGCAAAGCATGGCATTGCCGATGGCGATCTGGTGAGGGTAAGTAGTGACGCTGGATATCTGGTCACACGGGCCTGGCTAACTCAGGGCATTCATCCGCAGGTTGTGGGTTTATCGACGTCGGTGGGCCGTTCGTCCTACGGACGGGTATCCAGAGCGAACCCCGAGGCGGAAACTATTTTTGCCAAGGCCAGTCAGCACGATGATGACATTGATCACAATTTGTGGTGGCGCGATGCCGGCGTTAACCCCAACGACATTATTCCCATCTCCACTGATGCAGACAGCGGTGTTCAGGCCTGGAACGATACGGTAGTTACTGTATCTGCGGCCGAACCTGGAGATGAATACGGGGATATTCAAGTAAGCAATGACAAACACATGGCAATCTACAAAAACATGATGGATTCTCGGTCCGAGATCTGACAGGAAGACAAAGAGATGGAGTACAGTTAGAGTGAGAGAGCTATCTTTTAGGCAATGGGCTATGGTCGGTATCGGTCTTGTGCTGGTTGTTGTTCTGGTTATGGTGATAGCCACCTTGAGTTGGAGCCACACCCGATTTACCCGAATCAGTGGGTGCACGGTTTGCCACGAGATATTTGTCAATGAGAGTGAATATGCACCTTACGGCGAATTGAGCTCTTCGGTGGAGGATTTCAAGCCCGTTGCAGCCTTTGATCCTGGTCACTTTAATGTCACGGTAGGCTGTGGTGAATGTCACGCCTACCCTTACAACGAGTATCTGGAGTCCCCGCATTACGACAATGACCTCGGCGTACGACCGGGTTGCGTCGGTTGCCACGACCCCCATAGCCTTGCTCAGATAGTTAAGTGGAAGTTTTTCTACGTGAATACGGGCGGCGTTGGAGAGAGCCCTTTCCATGCCATTTCCAGCAGCATGAGAGATATTCCTGCCTGGGAGGAACTTCGGATTGATCTGGCTAAAAATGTCAGAAACACAATGATCGAGCAAAAAAGTGAAAAGTGTAAAGCTTGCCACAAAATCGAAAGTGAGTGGTTTAATGATATTAAGCGACATAAATCGATGCTGGAGACTAATGAGAAGAGTTGCATACACTGCCACTATAACCTGGTGCACGGCGACGTGGACTGGGATGACAGCCACAAATAGCGGAGCACGGTTGTGAACAATGCACAGGAAAAAAACGTAAAGCAGCACCATTTGCAAACCTTGGGGTCGGCCCTTTTATTCTTCATTTCTCTTACTGTGGCCCTGCCCGCTCAATCTGGAAACATAAACTATGTTGGATCCTCCACCATTGGGCAATTCATGCAGGATGCGGCACAGGTCTATACCGATTCTACATTCAGTATTGAAACACTCTCCGAGAGCAGTGGAGGTGAACTATGCGCCTATCGCGGTAATTGCGATCTCGGTGGAGTGGCGAGACCGGTTAATGAGCGTTATCTCGACAAAGGCGTAGTAGCAACCCTCATTGGCTACGATGCCATTGCGGCCATCGTCAACAAGAGCAACTACGTTAAGGAAATGACCTCCTGTCAACTGAGTGGTATTTTCTCAGGGGCAATTACCAACTGGAAGCAACTGGGCGGCTCCGACAGACCGATCAAAGTGTATGTTCCCAAGGAAACCTCAGGTACCTACAAGGTCTTTAAGCAAGCCGTCTTACGCCATCAGGATTACGGGAAAGTAAACAAAATAACGCCCGATATACAAATCGTATCTAAAGTTTCTGATAACGAGGGGGCAATAGGCCAAATCAGTGTAGCCTTGATTGGGGAAGGAGACAGCGTGGTGCCCTTGGCAATAGACGGCGAAATATGCAGCATTCGAAACCAGACCTACCCCATTACCCGGCCAATATACCTGCTGACCAATGACGAACCAAAAGGTGAAATTAAGGCGTTTGTCGATTGGGTTTTATCACCGGCGGGCCAGGATGTTGTAAAGAAGCGCTATATTGGCTACAACGAGGGCGTTTCCCCTTAACTGGCAACTCTGAAAAATACCATGGTACGTCAACACGGCCTGAGGCATACTTCGCTCTCCAATTATACGGACGGAGGGGGCAATCATGTATCAAGCACGCCGAAAATCCACCTTTAGCGGAATAAAACAGGTCAGACGGTTATTCCTGCCGGCCTTGTTATTCACCCAGTTTAGCCAGGCGGAGGAATACAAAATAGGTATGGAGGGTTGGGAGTTTAATCCGGCTACTGTAACCATTGCCGCCGGTGATACTGTGACCTGGGTAAACGATGATAGCACCAATCACAACATCGCGTTCGAAATCACTTTCGATGCCGCACCAACCCGAGCTACACCGATAAAGGTGAGAAAAACCAAAGCCTATTCTCTAGTTTTCCCGGAAACCGGCACTTTTCACTATGTCTGTAAAATACATGAAGACTACGACATGAAAGGTACAATCGTCGTAAAATAAGCAGCAGGTTTTACTTAATGCCCCCAAAAGCACTCATCAAAACCCTTCCGGCCCTCCTCGGCCTGTTGCTCCTGATTACAGGACCCGAAACGCTTTCCAGGCCAGAAATCGTGCGCGCGGGCCTGGCCTATTACTCTGACGACTATGTGCTGGACGCCGGCGTCAATGATTTGGCTGAGGAGAAGAATATCGAAGAGGTGTACCAGTTTTATACCTACTACGAGGCCAGATACGACACGAAAGGCCGGGTCATACTTTTCAAAGAATACAAACGGGGAAATGTCATTCTGGAAGAAGCCTATGTGTACGAAAATGATAGCGACAAACCCACCTTGAAAACAGTATCTGCTGCGGGCGAAAAACCGAAAACGCTGCGCCTCGAAAACCCGTGACAAGCGGACCCAAAGGCAAAGCCCTACGGGGCAAGAATGCGCTATCGCTTTTTAATCAAGGTAGAGATATCTGGAATGAAAGCGTACAGGAGTACACCAGAATAGATTTTAGCGGCCTGAATTTGGCAGACCAGCCCGAGCCTTGCGCTAACTTTGATGGCTTTATTTTCCCGGCGGCCACGGCGTTCCGAAAAACCCAATTTGGCGACAACGGCGTATCCTTTCGCAATGCCCGCTTTTTGGAGGGCCCTGTGTCATTTGACCAGGCCGACTTTGGCACAGCCACTGTCGACTTTTGCGGCGCTCAATTTCAGGACGGCGGTGTTTCCTTTACCGAGGCCCAATTCGGCGAAGGCGAGGCCCTATTCGACGATGTTCAATTTGGCGACGGCGATGTGGATTTCGGTGGTGCCGTGTTTGGTGGAGAGCGAGTGTCCTTTATAAACGCCCAATTTGGTGATGGCGATATAGATTTTAGCGGCGTTCAGTTCGGCGACGGGAGTTTTGAATTTTCCAGCGCGCGGTTTGGCAAAGGCAGTGTGAATTTTGTCGAGTCCGAGTTTGGCGACGGACCAGTAGACTTCTCTCACACGGATTTCGGCAGCGGCAATACTTTTTTCCGCAACACATGTTTTGGTAATGGATCCGTCTGTTTTGATCACGCCCAATTCGGCGAGGGCGTTACCAGCTTTGGTGAATCCCGTTTTTGTCGCGGCCCGGTGTCTTTTCGCTGCGTCCAATTTTCCGAGGGCGTCGTTTCTTTTATGGATGTTTCCTTTGGCGATGGGGACATTTTTTTTGATGCCATCCTTTTTGGCAGTGGTGACGTGTATTTTAACAAGGCCCAGTTTGGCTGCGGCAAAGTGAGCTTTGAAGGGACCCCCATTGATGGCTCAAACATCCACTTTGATAATGTCTACAAGGACGGTGCGCCCTTTTCTCACGATATGCATATTTTTGCTGGCAGTGCCGCAAGACAGGGGAAAACAAATTTCCTTGCCCGGGGCATGGCAAAGCTCGGCGACTGGGCCAAGGGTCAAGTCAATGAACAGAAATAGCGTGTTCAACGCTCCAAGAGCCTTTCTTGTGCTACAACTGCGCTTAAGTATGTGTCAGGGCTTTCTTATCTCCGGGTAGAAGATGTAGTCCCCACCCCCTGCAGAGCTATGGCAGTATATGCAACCGCCGCTATCCTGGGCCGTCGCACCCTTGGATATACGGCCGGCCAGGGCAACAGATTTTCCCGCCACCACCTTATCGAACAGGGTGCCGTCGGGACGGTATTTCACCCAGAACCAATTCTGGTTATCCTCGTCGTATCCACTTTCTCGCTCAAACATTACCGTAATGGATGACAGGAACCGCTGCCTGTCAGCTGCCACTGCGGCGACTGAAACCCCCTCGCCATCATAGTTTTTTTTGACCACCACAAAGCCGTTGTGGCCGGCTACCGCGATGTTTTTATGGGCCAATTCCAGTATTGTCCCATGGGGCCTGGCACCACCAAAAAAAGGAGGATTAGTGAAAGGATTTGGCCCAGCTATACGTTCCGCCAGCAGACTACGCCAAAGTTGGTCGGCATAGTTGACATCCGAAGCACGACCAAATGAGGGCGAGGGACCTTTAACATCTACATTAGCGGACTGGCATCCAGATATAACAGTGGCCAGGCTCAGGCAGAGCGCGATCGAGGCAGTGCATCTCTTTAAAAAATTCCACATTGACTCATTGCTCGATCGTTGCCAGATAATTGGCCTATTTTACCCGATCATTGTTAAAAACATAGTCACCACCCGGCGCTGCGGTGTGACATGCTATACAGCCCTTGGGCATTCCCTTGGCGACGCGACCGGCCAAACTCATTCCCTTGTCATTGGTATGAAGGCTCCCATCGGGCTTGTACTTGGCCCAAAACCAGTCGTTATTATCCGCATCGTAACCCTTGCGCTTGTACATGACAGTCACCGCCCTGATGTATTTTGCAGGGTTGTTGGACACTGCCGATTTACTCACACCCTCCCCTCCATAGTTCCGCTTAACAATGACCACACCGGTGTTTGCACCGACAGTAACAGCACCATCGATTGTGTCCAACACGGCGCCATGTGGTGGCTGCCCATCGTAGGGCACAGACATAATGGCGCTGGGGCCAACATAACCGGCCACGGCGAGGGATTTCCAAAGTTGGCTGGCATAGACGAGATCGTCGCTGCCGCCAAAGGGGGCTGCACTTGCAACTGCACTTATGATTGAAACAAAGAAAAAAACGACAAACTTGATTGATTTTAACATTTTCTTAAACTCCGCTGATTGTGGCTGCATGGTTAGCGATATAGACGCGGCAACTAGCGGGATGTTACAAAAAGTAAAAAATAAATTAGTAGGTGCGACAACAAGCTCAGATATCGGAGTCGATATCATCGATATGTTTCATAACCCGCTCTATTTCAGTTGCGGTAGCCTGTCTCCTACCCGCCGGCTCAGCGAGATCAATCGTCGCACTAAAATGGCGCAAAAACCGTCGGCAATGAACGCACATCAGTAAGTGCATTTTAATTCGCAGGGAGGAATACCAGGGAAGGTTCTCATCCACAAAGTCACTGGCCTGTTCCACGACCTCGCTACACTTCAGCATTCCCCTGTCTCCTGATAACGATCGATAACCTGCATAAGGCTGAGGCGAGCCCGGTGTAAAAGTACCCGCACGTTGGAGTCGCTCACCCCCAAAATGTTACAAATATCGGCCAGACTTTGTTGCTCGATATCCCGCAGTGTGAAAACCGCGCCCTGAGTCACGGGAAGTGAGTTCAGTGAATGTTCGATACAATGTCGCAGTTGCGTTTGCTCAAGCAGCAAATCCGGAGTCTCTACATCCCAGATCGCCGGTACGGATTGCCACCCTCCATTGGGCTTGAAGCGACCACTCGACAGGTAACCGGACTCGTCTTGCTCTTCGTCCTCCATAGACACGGTGCGGGACTCTTTACGCAATCGTGTCTTGGCCTGATTACCTACAATGGTAAACATCCAGGTTTTGAGTGACGAGCGTTGCTCGAAGCGAGGCAATGCACCATAAATAGAGACCCAGGCCTCCTGCACAACCTCCTCCGCCAGACTCTCGCCAATGATAGATCTGGCGACTGCCAACATCTGGATATGGTAGCGACCCACCAGATTTTCAAATGCCCGATGGTCCTGAACCTTTAGCAGGGCAATGTCATCTTCCTGTTCTGTGGTCAATCCCATCGAATTCACACCGTATGCGTGCCTCCACATTTTGATAAGAACCGCGGGCAGTATACAGGACCAGCCCTCAGTTCAGAGTTTCTCGCAACCACATTGCTTAAATCAACCCCATTACCCAATCTACATCGCCGACTACAATCCACCTTGCAGAGGATATTGAAATAGCTATTCTATTATGGTAGAACATGCTTTATATTACACTGATGCTTACTTAGGAGTGAGAAATGGCGCTGCTGCAGCTATCCTCTGAGTACGGCCCGCCAAAGGGCGTGGGGTTCCAACCGCTGGTGGGCCGTACTCAGAGGATAGCGTGTTCAATGATCCCAGGCGCCATTCCTTATAAATAACTTGGCATCAGTAATTACCAATGAACTTACAAATAACTGAATAAAACACGTTTTCGCCGATGACAACCGATAAAAAGCAGAAATCCGTAAATACCCAAAGGATGCCTCTTCAAGAGCGTGTAAAGGAAAAACGTCGATTAGTTTATTTGCAGGCAATCAATGAAGCCGCCGAGCGGGTATTCGCCGAGAAAGGTGCCGGGGATTCCCGGATGCCAGAGATCGCCGCCGAGGCCGGCATCTCGCTGGGCACGATGTACGGCATCATCGACGGCAAGGATTCGCTGTTTCATGGCATTCACAAACTACGTACTGACGAATTCCTGGACTGTATCAGCGATGCACGGGACGAGGTCGATGGCATTTTGCCAGGTCATCTGGCCGTGCTTAGATCCGGCGCACTGTATTTCCTTAATCACTCCGACTTCCTGCGTATATGCTGCCGCGATGGCTATGGTTGGGCCGCGAGCTTTCCGGCTTCAGGCCCTGGGAAAACGCCCTGGAACGAAGGCACTTCTATTCTCCACGACCTGTTTACTCGAGGGATAGAGGAAAACACCTATGTTGGGGACGACCCGGAATTGCTGGTCCGCAAGATGTTAGCACTACAGCAAGTGGAACTGACGCACTGGGTCGAGCATGGGATGGAAACACCACACGAAATTGTACTTGCGCGACTCGAGGACCAGTTTGTTCGCGCTTTCTGTACGCCTGAATCACAACAATTGCACGTCGCTATGGAAACATCGTCCTAGGAGGTTCAGATTGGAACATACCTGGCAAACAGATTTTCTACCAAAACTCGCCATCTCAAATCTCGAGAAGGGTGACGTCGCCATCTGTAGTTTATCGGACAACCCGACAGGCATACTGCCACTACTTGAGCCACAGCGAATTACATTCATTGCGCCATACCACTCCCGATCCGATCTTGAATGGCTGCTGCGAGGTCTTCTATTACACCCTGAAATTCGCCAGCTCGTTATATGTGGCGACGATGACTGGGCCCGTGGTGAGGCGCTACTCGCCCTGTGGCAGTATGGCCTGGAGCCTGGCGGCCATATCTCCGGGGGGCGCGGCCAATTGTCCTGTGAACTGGGCATCGAGGTCCTGAATGCCCTTCGCGAGGACGTTGATTTGCTGGATTTTAGAGGCAAGCAATTAAACGTTATCTCCCAGGCTATCCAGACACTGCCCAAAGTTTCAGACCCGACGGCAAGGCAGCCTGCGCCCAACCCACAAATTCCCCGGCGTAAAGTCTTTCACTCGAGGCAAACTACTTTTCCGATTTTTTCCAGCGACGTGGGCGATGCCTGGCTACAACTCCTCAATCTTGCACTGAAAATTGGCACCGACAGACCAACAGCCAACACAGAGCGCATAGCTGAAGCACTGAATGCGGTGGTCACTATAGAAACCCCCGAACTGGAGGACGGCGAACCGCAGAAGAAAGAGGAGATATTTCCCAACTTCTTCGATTTCAACCGCCAGGACTTCGATCACTTTTATACCCGATATCATGAAAAATACTGGCGAACCGGGAGTGGAGCTGACCTGTTGCAGACAGTAGTTGAGCAACTACAGAACTCACCGGATGCCCTGACCTGCACCCTCCCCTTCCTCGATCCGGACACCACCACAGACGCTGCCAGTTCACCCCGTGATATTGGCTCTGACCTGATATCTGCAACGTTCAACGTCAACGGTCAGGCTCTGTATGGTTCGTTCGTACTGCGTAGTGCCGACCTGTACACCGCCTGGCCCCATGAGGCCACAGCACTGATCCACATTTTGTGCCAAATAGCGGAGCAACTCGGCCTCGATGCCGGAAGTGCTACCTTCATAATCCATTCTGCGCACCTCTACGAGCGGGATTGGAGTCGTTCTTTAGCTGTACTCGAAGCACAGTTCAAACGCCCGCTACCTTTGCATGTAGATCCCTCGGGAATATTCCTGTTCGGAAACGATAGTGGCAAGGCCACGGGGATGCTACTCGCTCACGATGCCAGCACCATATTTTGGGAGGAAGGTTTCAGCGACCCTGAAGACCTCTCCTGGTACATTGTCGACACCATGCCGTGGTTACTTCCACAACATGTTCGATACGTGGGGCAGGAGTGCGCGGCACTAATGCGCTCAATAAAGGAGGACGAGGATTATGTGCAAGGCTAATCACTCGAGCGAGCAGTCCTTCCTCTGCTACGGTCATCCGTCAGCTGTGTTTCGCACAACCTACTTCTGAGGAGATAAAACCATGGGAAAACTACTCTGGGAAGCCATACAACGGTCAACCACTGGCCCGATAATGACAGAGGAAAAATTTGAAACCGAGCTCTTCCCGACCGTTCTGGGCAATCTCCAGAAGAAGTACCGAATAGAGTTTGATCCCGATGAACCCGCCATGATCGACCCCGACATGGCCGATGCGGTATTTGAAGCGGGCAAGGAGCTGCTGCTGGAGGTTGGACTCCTATGTAAGAACACGCAGCGAATCATCAAGTTCACCCAGGAGGAGATAGAGGAGGCCATTGTCACAGCCAAGCACGAGGTGACGCTAGGCCACGGACGCGAGGCCGTCACCCTCTCCCCCCGTGCACCCGGTGAGGCGCAGCACCCCTACTGCTTCAATGCGGCAGGCGTCATCACCACCGATGTCGAACTCTATAAGCAACATGCCATGACCGTCATGCAGGAAGCGACCTGCGACGGCGTTATTCCCATGCCCCTGTTTGGCGTAGGCGACATAAAGAACGTAGCTGAAACACCGGCGCAGACCTTCGTCTGTCTCACCGAGGCCCGTATTATGAATGAAGCGGCCACCTGGGCAGGCAAGCCCGGCCTCTTTTTTGGTATTCCGATGAGTGCAACCACACCCCATACGCTGATAAGTACCTTTGCTTCCGGTCTTTACAATAAGCACAACTGCACTTTACCGGTGCAAATCCTCCAGGACATGCGCGTAGATTACGACCGTTTTAATCTGGCCTACTATGCCGACCAGCAGGGTATTGAACCCTGGATGAGTTCCTCCCCCACCCTATACGCCTATATTACCGGCCCCGAGCAAGGTGCCATGCAAATCATTGCCCACACCCTGGGGATGCTGGCCTATTCGGGGGGCACACTCACGCAGGCCATGTCTGTGTCAGTTTACGGCGAATACACTGGCAACGATATTACCTGGTGCAATTCGGCCGCGGCGCTAGCCGCCGAGAGAAACCTGAAGCTGCCCTGGGTGTGCTTCGGCGGCACGGGCAGTGAAGGCGCGGCCCTGTCTGATGACCACTGGTACGGGGTAGCCGTCGCGGCAATTATTGCTTGTATTTCCGGCATGGAGGCAACCTGGTTATCCGGTGGGCATACGGGCATAGAAGCCCGCTGGGTTGGAGAAATGTCGCGAGCAGCTGCGCAACTTTCCCCACAACAAGGCCTGGAGTTAGTGAAGAAAATAGGCACTCTGGAGCGGGCCCCGACCCCCAAGCCGATACCACTTAGTGATCTCTACGACCTGGGTACGATGAGACCTCGTCAGATATTTCTCGACCACTACCGAAAATTCACCCGGATATTCATGGACCTGGGTCTCGATTATCCAACCTGGCATTGCTAGTACCCCTTCAAGATAATTTTGTAGGGGCACTAGTACGCCAACATAATCCGGGCCGGCACGACCCAATCAGGAGAAACCACGATGGCAACAATTGCAGATTTGCGACAACTGGTAAGCGACACAAAACCCGACGAGGCAGCGGAAATGACCTCGACGCTTCTGGATGCGGGACTCGACCCGATGGAGGTTCTGGAAGAGGGAGTGATGAGCGGACTCCAGGATGTGGGCGACCGTTTCGCCGCCAAAAAGGCCATCGTCCTCGATCTGGTACGCGCCGGCGTCACAGCCAAGGCTTGCGTTCCCCTCATTCAGGCATCCTTTCCCGAGGGCGAGGGCGTAAAAATCGATAAAAAAATCGTTTTGGGCACCATGCTCAGCCAACACAATATCGGCAAGAATCTGGTCAGCACCCTCCTCTCCATCGGCGGTTTTGAAGTCATTGATATCGGCGAAAAAAATAGCCCCTTCGATTTCTATGAGAAAGCGGAAAGTGTTGGAGCCGACTTGATTGCCGTGTCTGTGGTCTTTGCACCGGCAATGGAGAAATTCAATGAATTACTCAGCTTGTTGAATGAGATGAATGTGCGTGACAAATACCCTGTTATCGTCGGTGGTGCTGTCACGTCGCAGAAGTGGGCAAGTGAAGCGGGCGCGGATGGCTGGGGTGCTCAGGCCAAAGATGGCGTCGAGCTCGCCAGAAAACTACTCAGTATCGAGTAGCCCATAGCACGGAATACCACGCATAACGTGCCCATTCCGCTTGGAGGCTGGAGGCTAGAGGCTAGAGGCTAGAGGCTAGAGGCTAGAGAAATTAGGCGCGAATATTCGTTCGAGGGAACAAGAATAAGTGCTACAACGATAGCCAATCGGAGACACTTCGTCTGACTCGCCTATGACACAGTGCTTTTTTGCTAGAAGCTACTTTTTGAGGATGAAAAATGCGCATCAACAAGCCTGTAACCAGCACCCAAATTCCAATTCCACCTGGAATGAAAATAGTTTCCAAAACCGACCTCAAGGGCAATATTTCCTATATCAATGACACCTTCGTCGAAGTCAGCGGCTTCAGCAGGCAAGAACTACTCGGCGAAAACCACAACATGGTTCGCC
>JABHWT010000160.1 GCA_018657645.1 Halieaceae bacterium
AGCTCAGGCACTACGCCCCGAGGGTATTAACTGGCCCGTTCGAGAGGATGGTCTGCCCAGCTTTAAACTGGAGGAGCTTACCGCGGCCAATGGTATCAGCCACGAGGCTGCGCACGATGCGCTGTCGGATGTACACGCTACCATTGCCATGGCCCAGTTGGTCAAGAACCAACAACCCAGACTCTATGATTACGTGCTCAACCATAGAGACAAGCGCTCTGCCATGGCACAGCTCGACCTGGCCAATATGAAACCGGTGCTGCATATATCGGGCATGTTTGGAGCCCAGCGCCACAATATTGCCCTGATCGTGCCCCTGGCGGTACATCCTAAAAACAAGAACGAAGTAATCTGCTACGACCTCAGCGCAGACCCACAACAATTGTTTGATGCCTCTCCAGAACAACTATGCGCGCTGCTCTACACACCAACTGCAGAGTTGCCGGAAGGGATTGATCGCCCCGGATTAAAGAGCATTCACATCAACCGTTGCCCCATTATACTGAGCGCGAAAATGGCCGATCCAGCCATGGCGGAGCGACTCGGTATAAGTGGCGATTTGTGTCGAACCCACCTGGCTGCGCTGCGACATTATCGGGCGCTGGATGCCGGGGCTTTTACCAATAAAATACAGGCTATTTATAGCCAACGTGTGTTTGACGAACACACGGACCCGGACCGAATGCTCTACGGTGGTGGTTTTTTCTCCGATCGGGACAAGCGCTCGATGGAACGGGCGCGAAACTGCACGCCGCATGAGTTGGCCACCAACAGTTTCCCGTTCGAGGATTCCCGGCTTCCCGAAATGCTGTTTCGCTACCGAGCCAGAAATTTCCCGGATAGTCTTACACAGGAGGAGGCCGCCCAGTGGGAGGAACACCGTTTCCAGTACCTGACAGAGCCGGAGGCAGGCGCCAGCATCTGCATGGAGGCGTATCAGACAAAAATTGAGAGTATGTTGGCGGATGATGGGCTGCCACCGGGAAAGTGTGAGCTGTTGCAACAGCTTCTGGATTATGGCGATAGCCTGTTGGCTTGATGACCATCCGGATGGACACGAACAATAAGGTCGGTACAACTGTAGTAGCTGCCCGGTGTGCATGCCCCACTAGAGGGCGTGGGGTTCCAACCGAGAGTGGGGCATGCAAGATACACGCTCCCCAAATCCTGTAATTTGGTATTAAGAACATGTGCAAGCTGTAAAGTCGGATCTATAATAACGACCAGATACCAACGGAGAACATCAGCGTGCAATTTGCCGGTAGTCATATTCTGTCCGTGCAGCAGTTCGAGCGCGCAGACGTTGAACGAATTTTTTCAGTCGCCGACCAGATGGAACCCTATGCCCATCGCCGTCGGGTGACCAAAGTACTGGACGGGGCTATCCTGGGCTCAATGTTTTTCGAGCCAAGTACCCGAACACGGGTTAGCTTTGGCAGCGCATTTAATCTACTGGGCGGTGAGGTGCGCGAGACCACCGGATTTGAGAATTCCGCGCTCGCTAAGGGCGAGTCATTGTATGATACTGCCAGGGTTCTCAGTGGCTATTCAGATGTCATTGCAATGCGGCACCCGGCGGAGGGTTCGGTGGCCGAGTTCGCCGCTGCCAGCCGCGTGCCAGTGATTAATGGCGGTGACGGCAGCAACGAACACCCCAGTCAAGCACTGCTAGATCTCTATACCATAAAAAGTGAACTGGCCGATTCCGGGCGTGGTATTGATGGTTTACGTATAGCCATGGTCGGGGATCTTCTTCACGGTCGAACAGTTCATTCTCTGTGTAAACTGCTGTGCTTGTACAGTGATCTTCAGGTGGTTCTGGTTTCACCGCAGGAGTTATCGATGCCAGAGTCGATAGTTGACTATCTGCGCGCAGCCGGGCACCAGGTAGTGGAGTCGGATGTGCTGGAGGCCAGTATTGCACATGTGGATATCGTATATTCCACGCGTATTCAGGAGGAGCGCTTTAGTACGCAGGCAGAGGCCGACCTGTACCGCGGTCGATTTCGCCTCAATCAGGATATTTATACCCACCACTGCGAACCCAATACCGTCATTATGCACCCATTGCCTCGAGATTCACGCGACCATGCAAGAGAACTGGATGACGATTTAAACGACAATCCCAATCTGGCAATTTTCCGCCAGACCGACAATGGCGTACTGGTGCGTATGGCGCTCTTTGCACTGACGCTGGATGTGGTTGATCAGGTAGATGCCCACGCCCGCGATGTTAACTGGTATACCCAGCGGCGGTTTTGATGGCCAGCCCGACCAGCCCGGGATTGCTTCGCTCCAGCGCAGTCGTAGGGTCCATGACAATGCTGTCGCGAGTACTTGGGCTTATCCGCGATATCGTTATTGCCGGATTTATCGGTGCCAGTGCCAATGCCGATGCCTTCTTTGTGGCATTCAAAATTCCAAATTTTCTGCGGCGTCTGTTTGCGGAAGGTGCCTTTGCCCAGGCCTTTGTGCCTGTGCTGTCCGACTACAAGGAACTGGGTTCGTTTGCTGCGGTTCAGCAGCTGGTTAATCGTGTTGCCGGTGTGCTGTGAGGCATTTTAGTTTTCATTACTGGTCTGTCAGTAATGGCAGCGCCCTGGGTGACCGCCCTTTTTGCCCCCGGATTTGTCAGCGACCCATACAAATACCAGCTGACAGTGGGGATGATTCGAATCACCTTTCCCTATTTACTGCTTATTTCCATGACCGGATTTTGTGGCGCAATACTCAACAGTTACGGTCGATTTGCAGTACCCGCGTTTACGCCGGTATTTCTCAATTTGTCCTTGATTGCTGCTGCTACGGTAGCGGCTCCCTGGTTTGACGAGCCCGTTTTTGCTCTGGCCTGGGGCGTGCTTCTGGCCGGTGTGGTGCAGCTACTTTTTCAGATTCCCGCGCTCTATCGCCTGGATCTGGTGCCGCGGCCGATCTGGGACAGCCGTGATGAGGGGGTGCAGCGCATTCTGAAACTTATGGTTCCCGCCCTGTTTGGTGTATCTGTCAGTCAGGTTAATTTGCTGCTGGATACGGTTCTTGCGTCACTACTGCCCACGGGAAGTGTGTCCTGGCTCTACTATTCCGATCGCTTGACCGAGCTGCCGCTCGGCGTTTTTGGGATTGCCATTGCCACTGTAATTTTACCCAGTTTATCGGCTCATCAGTCAGCTGCCCGTGAGGGGCAATTCATGCATACTCTGGACTGGGCCGTGCGATCGGTAATGCTAATTGCCCTGCCGGCGGCGGTTGCACTTGTGCTGCTGGCCGAGCCCATTCTAATTACTCTGTTTCAGCGTGGTGCAATGACTTCGCAGGATGTAACAATGGCAGCCTTGAGTCTGCGTGCTTATAGCCTGGGTCTTCTGGCATTTATGCTTATCAAGGTGTTGGCACCGGGATTTTACGCACGCCAGAATATGACCACGCCGGTTAAAATAGGCATTATTACCATGGCTGCCAACATGGTTCTAAACCTGCTGCTGGTGATGCCTCTGATGTGGTTCTGGAATATCGGTCATGTTGGCCTTGCGCTGGCCACCAGCATCGCCGCTTACCTGAATGTCATTCTGCTGTGGCGTGGCTTATTGCGTGAAGGCGTATACAGTTTTCACCCTGGATGGGTGGCCTTCGGGTTGCGACTACTGTTGGCAACCACTGTCATGGCAATTGTAGTGTTCTACCTGGCGGGAGATTCTGCATCCTGGTTGGAGTGGGGCTGGCAGCGCCGGGTTAGTCAAATCATTGTAGTGTGTGGCGGGGGTGCTCTGGCCTATGTAATCACACAC
>JABHWT010000216.1 GCA_018657645.1 Halieaceae bacterium
CGCGAACACCGCCGGAACCTGCGCCGATAACAAACAAATCGTACTGCGAGTCACGCATTAAATTCTCCCGGTGGTGTGTGAATGCACCCTGCTACCATGGAGTTTTTTTGGCAGCGGGGAGGCCGAACTCCAAGTTATGCAACACGGAGTCAGTGTGCAAGTGTTTTTGGCGGTGCTACTTGGACGGGGCAGCTTCCTTCTATACCATGGTTATTGATAGCTCTGCCTTGGCGGCTCGTTGAACAGGATAATACAGGTGAAAAGAATGGAAATTAATCAGGCAAAGGAAAGACCGCGATGGAGGTTAGTCTGTGGATTGTTTCTGGTTACTACATGGGGCGCTGTGGCCGCCCAGGACAACCCCCGAACACAGGATGAAATTATCCTCACCAACGGATCGCGGATCGTTGGTGTCGTCAGTAGTTCGCGAGACGGAGTGGTTATCGTCGATACTGATTTTGCGGGGAGCTTATCGATCAAGACTGAGCATATCCAATCACTACACACAGTGGGGCCCCGGGTAATGGTAATGTCGGATGGCAGAACTATCCGTGACCAGCCCATCGCTCTTCGCGACGATAGTATGACGCTACTTGGGGAGGGCGGCGATGAATTGGATTATGAACTTGCAGATATTTTGCTTGTGAATCCGGAGCCCTGGGAAATGGGCGAGGGTTATAAGTGGTCTGGTAGTGTTAGCCTGGCCTGGGCATTAGAGCGCGGAAACTCAGATACGGATGAACTGGATTACAAATTGGAGACGATATGGCGCAGTGATGATGATCGCTACACGCTACGGATAAATGGAGAACAGGATGAGGCCAATGATCAGAAGAACGCGGACAACTGGACCGTCCTTGGCAAATACGATCGCTTCCTTGCTGGAGCCTGGTACTGGGGAGTGAATATGTCGGCCGAGCAAGACCGCTTTGCCGATCTGGATTTGCGGGCTTACGTGGGCCCCTATGTGGGCCGCGAGATTTACACTGATCCGCTTTTTGCTCTCGATGTAGAGCTTGGCCTGTCCTACGTCAGTGAAGAGTTCATTTCAGCAGAAGATCAGAACTATCCCGGTGCCGGCTGGTCACTCCATATTGCCAGTAACTATCTGGGAGGGGACTCCCGACTCTATATAGACCATCTGGGTATCTGGAATCTGCAGCAGACATCCGATGTCATCCTCAATACTACCTTTGGTCTGGAATTCCCTCTGGTGGGTAATCTGCGGGGGGCAGCGGAGATCCTACTTGAATACGATTCAGGGGCTGTAGGCGATGTTGAGGACCTTGATCAGACCTACAATTTCCGCGTTGGTTACAGCTGGTAGCGATGTAGGTGTCAATAGGCTCTGTTCAGCATTTCACCAAGGCGGACCACAAATTGGAAAACACAGCGCTTACCGAGGCAGAGAGGCGTGTTTTGCCCCTCGCACCGCTTCGGCAAGTTGCAGCATTAGAGGTTCGGTTTGATCCAATGACAAACAGGCATCTGTAATACTCTGTCCATAGGTCAACGGATGCTCCGGTATGACTTTTTGGGTGCCGTATATTAGGTGGCTTTCCAGCATAATTCCGCGAATGGCAGATTGTCCTTGCTGGATTTGTTCGGCCAATGACGACAATACTTGCGCCTGGCGGGCTGGGTCTTTTTCACTATTGCCATGGCTGCAATCCACCACCAGTGATGCTGGTAACTGTTGAGCCTCCAGGTCTGTGGCAGCCGCCTGGATGTTTTGGGGAAAGTAGTTGGGTCCGGTCTGACTGCCACCGCGCAAAATTAAATAGCAGTGGGGGTTGCCCGCAGATTTAAGTATGGCGGGCGTGCCTTCCCGGGTTAAAGAGGGAAACCAGTGGCTGTGCCGGGCACTACGAATAGCATCGATTGCGACATCGATCTGGCCATTTGTGCCATTTTTAAATCCGACAGGCATGGAAAGTCCCGAGGCCAATTCGCGGTGTATTTGACTCTCGACGGTCCTTGCTCCAATAGCACCAAAGCTGATGAGCTCGGCGTAGTACTGGCCAAAAGTAGTGTCCAGAAATTCACTGGCCGCTGGCAGTCCCAGTCCGGCCACATCGACCAGCACCTGGCGTGCCTGGCGTAGACCCTTGTTAATGTGGAAGCTGCCGTCCAGGTCCGGATCGTTGATCAGTCCCTTCCATCCCACAACCGTGCGTGGTTTCTCGAAATAGACGCGCAAAACTGGAAAAATTGCATCCAGCAGGGGCTCGCACAGGGCTTTGAACCGGGTTCCAAAATCCAGTAAAGCTATGGGGTCGTGGACCGAGCAGGGACCAACAATTGCCAGTACCCGCGAGTCTTTTCCAGTCAGAATATTTTCGATGCTGTGACGAGCGCTGGCGATACTTGCGGCTTGCCCCTCGCTCAAGGGAAGCTCCTGCGCCAATACCCACGGCGTAATCAGTGGTTGGGCAGTACCGATGCGAATGTCGCTGATGTGGTCTGTCATGGGTCAGTCGATGGTGATTGGTTACGCCAAGTGTAGCACGTGGGGGTACTAGGATTGCTGCCTTTTGAGGCGAGCTTGGATAGCCTCGACCTTCGCTTTGCTTTGATCGATTTTGAGGGCGAAGTACAGCGCCACTAGTAGAGGGGGGATGGTGCCGATGATTAGTGAATAGACCAGTCCATTTTGGGTGGTCGATGCTATCTGACCAGGCATCATGCCTGTTTCCAGGCCGATTACATCCAGAGCGATACCACCGTAGACCGGTCCAATTACGGAGGCAAACTTGCTTATTAAATTGATCACTGAGAAAAAGCCACCTTCCTGCCGAGTGCCGTGTTCCAGTTCGTGCTCATCGGTAATATCGGCCACGATAGAGTAGGAATTAATCGAGCGCAGCAAAAAGCAATAAATGAATACCACCATGAAGATAAAATTGAGCACGAATACAGTGCTGCTGCCATTTCCCGGTAACAGATTGGCCAGTTTTAACGGGTACAACCACAGGCAGTCGACAATTACCCCTATTAGAGCCATCTGCAGGAGTTGTTGCTTGTGAAAACGCCGGCTCAGGGGCTTGAGGGTAATTGAAACCAAAAAAATGGCCAGAATACTGGGCACTGATAACATGATCGAAACGTCTTTCGCACTGAATTCCCAGAAGTAAGTCCACACCAGCATGTTTAAGGTCGATATCGTGCCCCAAGCTGTCGAGGCAGCCAGGTCGTAGCCCAATACCAAGCGAAAAGTACTGTTCCTCAAGGTGCGCCTCAGGTCCGAGATAAGCACTAAAATGCCTACTCCGGATTCACTGGAGGTTATGCCGTCGGTCGAGGGGATGATATGGCCGCGGGTGCCTACGGTCGAGGCCATCGCCATTAGCCAAACAATGGCACACGACAAGGCACCATATAGCGGGTAGTTGCCGCTGACAAAGCGGCCGTCTATCTCACCTCTGCTGGGGAATATCCACAGCAGTGCTACCGCCGGCAGTAATACGGTAAACAAGAATAAAACAAACATTCTCGCCCCTAAAACCTGGCTGCGCTGAATGTAATCACTTGTTATTTCAGCGCTTAGAGCCAAATGGGGAATAGAGAACATGGTCAGAAATGTGCGCACCCATAGCGACCAGAATAGAAGCCATCCCGCCAGGGCTCCGTGATTGTCCACAAGTGCCTGTGGGGGAGAAAAAAGGCCAATAAAGCCCAGGCCCAAGGGAATTATACTCAGCGCCATTAAGGGGTGCCGGCGTCCGAACCTGGATCGTAGTCGGTCGGACCAGGTGCCCACCAGAGGGTCCGAGATTCCGTCCCACACCAGACTGATCGAAATTACTACGCCGGTTAGGGTGCCACTGAGGCCCATTACCTGCGTATAAAACATCAGGATAAACATGGTGTATGCGGCCTCTTTGACGGCATACACCGCGCCGCCGGCCCCATAAAATATCCGGGTTTTTAGGTCGATCATAATTCAGCCTGGTAAATTACGCTGCAGGATTGCGAGTTGGGCGCTGTGCCAGCACCAGTTTGACGCAGATTTCTGAAGCGAAACTTAAACTTGCCATCGCTCCGCCCATGAGGCAGGCCAGTATGTAAACCGATTAGCGAAAAGGGGCGGCCAGGCCGCCTTAATTATTACGATGAGGAAGTCACTGTGCTCAGCGCTTACCTTTGATTAGCCCGCGAAACCAGTCCGCCAGGGTCTCATGCTTGAAATCCGTGAACTCTCCCGCGTCCATGAAAACACCGTGCTCATCGGGGCAGACCTCGTACCAGATGTGGGTTTGATTGGGATCTGAACTCTTTTCCATATCCAGACCACATCGAGGACAGGCAACGTCGTCTACTGCATCCCACTTTTTGCCCTCGTCAGCCCTTCCTGTGTCCAGGGCGTGCCCCATCCACTTGTCTTTGAGTCTTTCAGCCTCGCCCGCGTCGAACCATAGTCCCTGGCAATTGCTGCAGCGGTCGATAGTGACATCACCATAGGTGATTTCGTCCATGCCATGCCCGCATTTTGGGCACTCTATGCTGTGTGCATCTGGGTTGTAATCCATCTGTGTTCCCCGTATTTTATTGGTTTCCAACGGTGATTGGGTCCGCATTGCGGGCCAGCGACTGCAAGTCTAGCGCAGGGCGACGCAATTGTCCTGTTCTGAGTGGATTTGCGTTCAGAAATTGATGAGAAAATCCCTCGGCAAGTGTAGACCTGCGTTGATGACACTGCGAGGGCTCATCTGGTGCAGTTGGATCAATCCTGAGCCTCGCCCTTCTCGCGCAACAGGTGGTCGTACCGAGTTCCTAGTACCGGATTCTCGACCAGGTTCTCCAGTGCGCTCAGTCTATCATCAGGTGGCGTCACCCCATTCTGAATACCAGGTAGTGTATTGTCACTGGGGTCGGGCTTGAGCACGGTGTTTGAAGAAACCTCAGGAGAAGGTCTGAACTGCCACAGAACAAAAATCAGCGCGCCGTAGACAATAAGAATTTTCCCAAACAGGGCATAAATAAGCGTTCCGGGATGTTGTAATTGGAGATAGTCCACCATGTCCTGGTACAAAAGAGAAGTCACCCAGGCAAATAGAAGCACGGCAGCAACTCGAAACAGCTTGCTCTTGTACTTGTCCAGGAAAAAAATAATGGAGGAATACTTGATGATCCGAAACAAAGACATGGTTAGATTCCGATATTAATACCCAGAAGAAGGGCTGCGATACCAAAACCTTTCCAGCCTATACCGGACCATATCTCCCTCTCCTTTTCAGCCACCAGGTACTCTAGATCCTGCTCGCTGTAATCGTCCTCTTTGCGGCCCGAGTGAATTATGTCTTTGCGCACACCGGCCACTGCCAGCGTGCGGAGTTTTTGCCTTACTATTTTGGGTGCCCGAAAACGTCGCTGACGGCCTGTAACCATTATGCATACCATTTTCTAATTTCAAATCTGACATTAGCATAGAAACGCGAGAGGTTCTTCTACCCTGGCTCGAAATAGGCGGCAGCTTGTGAATCTTTGCGGATCTAAAGTGGGTAGAGGCTTGTGTCACGCAAAGCGGCGAAGTCTTTCGCGTTTTCTAGAGACTGGCTACAGTTTCCGGGCACTACACATTTTAGTGACAAAATAATCGTTACATGTTTGAAAATTAGGCATAAACTAAGGTTGCGGTACCCTTTTCAAATCGGAGTGCATAAAAATGTTAGAAAAAGAACTGGCTCAGGCGGCAAAAATGGCAGAGCAGGCTAGCAAAAAGGTCGGTCAACTTAAGAAAAAATTGTTGAGCGAAACCGAGAAGGCTCATGCCAAGGCCAAGCGCGAACTTAAAGCATCGCGAAAAAAACACAGCGCAGCAAATGCCCGTCTCAAAAAGGCCCGGGCGGCCTATAGAGCGAAATCATCTACTCAAAATCAGGATAAGGTTGAAGAGTTGAAAAAGCAGGTGCAGGGCCTAGCTGACTCTGTGGGCGAGATCGCCCGGACCGCCTTTGATGCAGCTGAGAAGCTGATGCCAATGAAAGCTGATGCGCTGCTGGAAGCGCGGAAAGCCAAGGCGGCCGAACAGGCTGCGGCTATGGTTGAGAGGGCGGCTGAGCTTCAGGCCAAGGCCAAGTTAAAGAAGCAAGCGGCCAAGAAAAAACCTGCGGCCAAGAAAAAACCAGCGGCCAAGAAAAAACCAGCGGCCAAGAAAAAACCAGCGGCCAAGAAAAAGCC
>JABHWT010000327.1 GCA_018657645.1 Halieaceae bacterium
GTTTCTGTGCGGCTGGGGTTTGAACCATATCCCAGTTCGCCTTCCCGCTGGCATCAGTCTCCAGCAGGATATCCGGCTGTCTGATAACGAAGCGTTCTACCTTGAGTTCACCTGACACCAGCGATAACAAGGGTATGTGAACATCCAATTGCGCCATACTGATCATGTCCGGACGGCTGCCGCCGGGCATGTTGGAAAGGCGCACTTGGTTCAGTTGCAGGGATAGGCTAGGAAATACAGTCAAGGAGGCATCCCCATCGATCATGAGGTCGCGCCCGGTCGCTTTCTTGACCTGCTCTGCAACCGGTTCCACCATTTTGTCCACTGAGACCAGCATGGGAATGAGCACAATGGCAATCACTACAACAACCAGCACTAACCCAACAATCTTCAATAAGAGCTTCACATTACATCTCCTGTTCTACGAATTGTATTACCGTGGGGCAGACCATCCGTGGGGCAGGCCATCCGTGGGGCGAAGGAACAAACCCTATTAACTGGCCCCCGCCCCCTGCTCCAGTGCCAACTGGCGCAGGCGACTGGGTGAAAGGTCAAAGCGCTTTTTGAAGGCCCTGCTGAAGTGAGCCGGATCATTGAACCCCCTGCGGAAGGCAATTTCGCTAACCCGCCGATGGCCCATGCCAGGGTCGAGTAAATCTTCCCGAGTGGCTTTGAGCCGCCGCTCCCACATCCATTTGGATACGGTCATTCCCGCCTGGTGGAACAAGCTGTGCAAGTAGCGCATGGAAATACCGTTGGCGGTGGCAATTTTCTCTGGTGTCAGCTCGCAATCGGTGAAGTTGGCTTCCATAAACTCGATAATGCGCCGAAACAGGGCCGATTGCTTGGCATGGTGCTGCTCGTATTCCTGGTCGGCCTCGGAGCGCAGCAGTGCCGAGGTCAGTTGCAACAAGCTCTCGGCCAACGTGTATTGCTCGGTAGTCTGTAAGTTGTCGGCCTCAAAGGCCAGTGCTTTGAGCATCTGGTGAACAATGCTCACCAGGCCACCGACGGGCATCAGGCGGGGACGAAAGCGAATTCCCTCCTGCTGGCCCAGTACACGGTCCCTGTAGACCTGGTTCGGAATGTGGAGAATAAGCCTGTGGCTCTCCTGGGTGTGGATGATGGTATAGGGCTCGGCGGCCGACATGATCACCAGGCTACCCGGGTGCTGGGTAAACTCGGAGTCCCCGGTTCGGATCAGTACGGTACCCTCAACCTGCGTAGCCAGAAGAATGTCGTCATTGGCATCTTTATCGATATCCTCGCTGCGCCGGTAAATGGCAATGGGATCGATAAATATGTCAAATAACTCCAGCTTGCCCAGGGGTAACTCCCGGCAAGTAAAGTGCTTTATTGGTTTGCCTTGTCGTCCGATGTCAACCGCCACGTGGGCGCCGCGGACGATGTCCTCCAGACCATTATCTTTGGAGGCTGATCCAGAGGCCCCAGTGGAAGCCATTAACCCTCCTGAGCAAAACAGTGGCAGGTGCGACAGTATTGGGGCTGCTGCGCGGAGAGTCAACCTATTCCACGTTGGCGGGCAAGGTAGTTTTGGCCAACAAAAACTATCATTCCAAGCGGGCATTTTGATGCTATAACCACTGCGGGATCACCCGCCATTGTCGGAGGAACGAGGCCATGAAACTTGCCACTTTTACTATTAATGCCACCGGAGCACAGACCGTTGGGGTCTTCAAGGATGACAAGTATCTGGATCTGGTCGCCCTCAGCGGAGGCAATTTGCCGGGGTCCATGCCGGCGGTGCTTGCAGCGGGCGAGACCATGCTGAATGAATTTCGCAACATCGCCGATGCGGCGGATGGCAGCGAACATGCCTTCTCCGCAGAGGAAGTCGAGCTGCAGGTTCCAGTGCGCCCGGGTAAGATCATACACACCTCCTGTAATTTCGACGCTCACCTGGACGAGTTGACCACCTGGGAAGCACCGGAGTGGCAGGATCACGGGTGGGATGATTTTCACTTTGACCACCCCACAGGCTTTCTGGAGGCCCCCTCCTGCGGCGTCGGTTCAGGCGCCACTATTGAAATTCCACGCTTCACCAAACAACTGGACTACGAAATTGAAGTGGCCATCGTTATTGGTAAAACAGCCAAGGACGTCACAGTTGAAGACGCTATGGACTACGTCGCTGGACTGATGATATTCAACGACGTATCGGCCCGCGATATCCAAGCCCGCGAACACGCCAACAAAGTGATCCTGATGGGTAAGAGTTTCGACGGATCCTGCCCACTGGGACCCTGGCTGGTGACCCTGGACGAGTTGGAGGACCCGAACAACCTCGACATGAACCTCTACCTCAATGGGGAATTGCGCCAGGAATCAAGCACCGCCAAAACCCACTATAAGATGGCAGAACTCGTATCCTGGTGGTCCAATATGACGCTGGAGCCGGGCGATGTAATTACCACCGGCAGCCCTCCGGGTGTTATTTCCGGGATGAAAAATCCCCAGTGGATGAAATCGGGCGACCTGATCGAGGCCCATGTCGAAGGGCTGGGCTGTCTCGTTACTCACATTAAATAACCCACTTGTTGGCAATAGGTATTACTCATGACTACTGTTAATCCACAACTGCTCAACAAGGCCATCGACCATATCGACCGCGACAGACTGGTCAAACTGGTCATGGATCTGGTGGATATTCCCAGCCCCACAGGCTACGAGGGCGATGTCGCTCGTGCTCTCAATGACGTATTGCTGCAATCCGGCTTTGATTCGGTTCTGCAACCGGTGGGCGACGAACGCTACAACGCCGTCGCTCGCCTGCAGGGAAACGGCGGCGGTAAATCACTCATGTTTAACGGCCACCTGGATACATCCTTTGGACCGGAACAAGCCCACCGTGGCATCGGTTATCAGTGCAAAGCCACCCTGGTAGACGACGAGTGGATTTATGGTATGGGCTCTTTCAATATGAAAAGCGCCATGGGCACCTACATTACTGCAGTCGAAGCCATACAGAGCGCCGGCATCAAGCTCGGCGGTGACGTGGTGATAGCCGGTGTTGCCGGAGAGATCGAAAAATCTCCGGTGAATGACATTGAGGGCCCACAGTACCAGGGCTACGGTGTGGGCACCAAGTACGCCATCACCCACGGCGCCATTGCCGATTTTTGCATTTTGGGCGAGCCCACAAACATGATGCTGATTCCACGCCATTGCGGCAGCACCTGGATTAAAATCACCGTACCCGGCCACCTGATACACACCGCCTGGTCGGAAGTAGACAAAAACGCGATCAACAAGGCGCGGGTGGTTCTGGATGCGATCCACGAGTGGATCCCCGGCTATTGCGAGCGCAATACACTGGGTGATTTCCAGCCTCGAGTCAACGTCTCAGCCATCGAGGGTGGCTGGAGCTGGCGCGGAGCCCGAACACCCGATAACTGTGTTATCTACATGGATGTACGCACCCTGCCGGAGGACCTGCCTCTAAAGGCTTATAACGAGGTGCGCCAGATGGTAGCGACCCTGGTAAAGGACAACCCGCAATTAGAGGGAACCAAAGCTGAGACCTTTGTTACCGTGCCGGGGACATCAATTCCGGACGATCACGAATTGATCCAGAATATTGTCAGGGCACATAATGAGCAATTAGGCGTGGCACCGCAGTTTGGTGTGGAAACATGGATGAGCGATGCGGCCCACATGAATCGCTACGGTATCCCTACCGTCAACTACGGTTCCGCCGGGCGAATCCGCGGCGGTGGCGGCGGATTCTCCACCCATCAGGGCGAGGCCTCCCATATTGGTGACATGTTGGATATTATCAAGGTGTATATTCAGGTCATAATGCAAATCTGTGGTGTGGTCGATCAGTAGAGTCGCCCACGCTGGGACACTGGCAATGATTGAAGGACGCGGAACAGGATGATGAAAAGACCCGAGCAGCGCTTTGATTTTTCAGCCATCACTCAGCGCCCGGTATGGCGCCTGCCAGAGGGAAAGCGGGTGGCGGTCTACACAGTCGTCAACATCGAAGAGTGGGACATCGAAAAACCGGTGGCCCGCGAATATGTCACCTCGCCTGCCGGCGTTAGTACAGTACCTAATATTCCCAACTGGGCCTGGCACGAGTACGGTATGCGCGTGGGTTTCTGGCGCCTGTTGGCCTATCTGGAAGCGCATGGGCTGAAGGCAAGCGCCGCTATTAACGCCACGGTCTGCGAGGGTGCCGGTGAACCGGTTGCTGCCGCTATGCGCGACGCGGGCTGGGGCTTTATGGGACACGGCTACCATCAACAGGCTTTGCACACGGTTGAAGACCAGCGGGAAAATATCAGCAAGTCCTTCGATGTACTCCGCTCTTACTGCGGAGTAGACCCCAAGGGGTGGCTGGGTCCGGGGTTGCACGAAACTCTGGATACCCTGGATTACCTGGCCGAGGTGGGTTTCAAATTTGTCACGGACTGGCCCATGGACGAGCAGCCGGTCAGTATGGCCACCCAAAGTGAACCGATTGTAGCCATGCCCTACCCCATGGAACTGAGCGATCTGCCGATGATGGTGGTGCACCAACACGAATCCCATGTATGGTATGACCGCGTTGTCGCTCAATTTGACCGCCTCTATCGCGAGGGCCTGGAGCAGCCTCGGGTCATGTCGATGAGCGTACACCCCTACATCATGGGAGTGCCACACCGGATTGGGCAGTTCGAAAAAGCCTACGATTACCTGCTGGGCCACGACGACGTGTGGTTTACCACCGCCGAGGAAATCTACGACTGGTACATTGCCAATCCCTGAGCCTGCTTGCCCCATCAACGACCCAGTGGTCGCTACCCTGCTAGTCAACTAAAAGAGCACTCCAAATCAAGACAGTTACGGGACCCTCCCGTACTATCTTCGACAATAAAGTCATTATCTTGGTGCTTGAAGATGAGTGGTATTGGCAAAGACAAAATCTGGACCAGCGATCTCAACGCACTGGACTCGGTACAGCAGGGGATTGATCACCACAAAACTATCCGCTTTTACGATACGACGCTGCGCGATGGCGAGCAGTCGGTGGGAGTCTGCTTCAGTCCCGAGGAGAAATTTCAGATCGCCTGCAAGCTCGATGAAATGGGCGTTAGCCGTATCGAATCCGGCTTTCCCCGCGTGTCGCCCGAGGATACCGAGGCGGTTCGTCGGATTCTGGATGCCGATCTCAGCGCAGAGGTCTGGGGCTTTGCCCGCTGCGTGCTGGGCGACCTCGATGCACACATTGAACTGGGAACCCAGTACACGCTCATCGAGATATCCACCAGTGATATAAAAATGGAAGCCTATGGTTTCAGTCGCACTAAGGTGCTGGAGCGCGTTACAAATGCTGTTAAACACGCCAGAGATAACGGAATTGAACGGGTTAATTTCTTTGCCGTAGACAGCACTCGCAGCGACCTGGCCTTCCTGCAGGATGTATACAACACCGCGCTGGAGGCAGGCGCCGACGAGATTTCCGTGGTAGATACTATTGGTGCCTGCGCCCCCGAGGCGGCCCAACACCTGATTTCCCTGGTGCGCTCCTGGGTAGGTGACGAGGTACTTATTCACTGGCACGGACACAACGACTTCGGCCTTGCCACTGCGGCGGCTATAGCCGCAGTACGCGGTGGTGCAGATTTCATTCAGGGCACTATCAATGGTATGGGTGAACGGGCCGGTAATGCCGACATCTGCGAAGTGGCGCTGGCCCTGCAGTGTCTCTACAACGTCCCGGTGGCCCTGAACCTTGAAAAGGCCCGAGAGATCTCGCAGTTGGTACAGCGTGCAGGCGGCTACGCTGTCGATGGATGGAAGCCGGTGGTCGGTGAATACCTGTATACGCGGGAAAGCGGCGCCGTTGCCAGCCAGTTTCATATTCCGGCGGCCATCGAGCCTTATTCGGCAGATATTCTCGGTGTCGATCGCAAGATCGTACTGGGCAAGAAGAGCGGACTGGCCAGTATAGCCCTGAAGCTCGAAGAGCTTGGGCTGGACGTTGCCAAGGACCAGCACGCCGAAATTTTAAACCAGGTCAAAGTCAAAGCCACTGCTGCCAAGCGGCTAATTACAGACGCGGAGTTTAGCGCCCTAGTTAAGCAGTGAGCCCGACCTGCACGATTAATAAACTGCATTGGAGAACAGTATGAGCCAGGTAAACGTTGGTATTATTTTCAAGTCCTATGAGCCACTCGCGGCAATACAAAAGTATGCGGCACAAACCGAAGCTTCCGGCTTTGGCGGCGGCTTCTGGATAGCGGAGGCCTACCACTGGTTCCGCTCTTACGGCCTGGAGGCACGGGGTTGTTTTACCGCCCTCGCTGCGGCCAGCATGGCAACAAACGAAATTCCGATCGGCCTGGGTATTACCTCTCCCTATATGCGTCACCCCACAATTCAGGCCTCCGAGGCCGCGGGGATCGACGAGTTATCGGGCGGACGTTTTATCATGGGCATTGGCGTGGGCAAGGTTGGAATCGAGTACCTGGAATACGACATCGATGCCATGAAACCGGTACCGGTGCATCAGGAGTCCCTGGACATCATGCGCAAGGTGTGGAGTGGCGAGGCCTATGACTACAAGGGTAATTTCTACGAGTCCACCATGCCCGGCTACGACCGCATTGGCGATGGCCTGCGCACCGACATACCGGTTTACGTGGGCGCCACGGGCCCCTTTATGCAGCGCCTGGCTGGTCGCTCAAGTGATGGCATGCTTCTGGCTGGCCTGACCTCACCGAAGTTCGTGGAGTACGCCATTGACAACATGCGCAAGGGTGCAGACCGATTTGGCCGCGAGTTACCTGCAGATTTCCCCGTGGGTGGCGTGATACTTGCCGCTTGCAGCACCGATGGCAGCAAAGCCAAGGAAGCAACCCGCAGCTACACCGGCACCTACATCGTCAACAAACTGCGCAATATAAAGAACGATGTGATTCTAGCGGGCTCGGGCCTACCGGACTCAACCTGGGATCCGTTCCGCAAAGCCATTGAAGAGGGCACCGCTGATAATGTGACCCACCTGGTAACAGATGACATGCAGCGCAAATTTACGGTAATATCGGGAACGCCCGAGGAGTGCAGGGAAATTACGCAGGAATTGATCGATGCGGGTTTGAACACTCCGCTACTGGAAGTGGTCGGCGAAACTGAAGCGGACAACATTGAAACCATCCGCCTATTTGGAGAGCAGGTACTGCCAGCGCTGACCCCAAAAAAAGAAGTATAACGTCAAGGTGAAGTAAGATTGTCTACAGCGGCATCTAACAATAGTGCCGAGGCACTGGAACCTCTAGCCAGTGATTCTCAGCGCCTGCTGGCCATAGGCGGCCTACTGTTGGTCGCCTGTGGTATGTTGTTTGGCGATGTGTTTGCGCTGTTCATTCTGCACCCCAACAACGCCAGTATTGGCGGCGCCCTGTATGCCGCCTCAGGGCTAATACCGGCGGGCGACGTTGAAGGAATACTGGCCCAGTTTCAATCGATTGGTGGTTTCCTCGAAAACCGCGGCACCAAAGTAGATGCCCACAGCCACATGATCCACCTGGGTTACATCGGCCTGTTACTGGCTGTATTGCAACCCTGGGTCGCATTGCCTTCAAAGGCCAGGTATAGCGCTGCAGCGCTGTTCATAGCGTCGGCGGCTCTCATGCCACCGGCCATTTTCAGCATTCATTACCTCGGCCTCACTTTCTCCCCCTTCGAGCACATTGGCTGGGCCAGCATTGTGGCCGACCTGGCCGGGGCGCTGCTGGCAATAGCCGTGTTTATTCAGTTGTGGGGCATCCTGCGCCACGTTGGGGGCCAGGGTAATCCTTTGGCCAAACCCATCTACCTCAGTGCGGGCAATGATGCCTCCCGGGTGATGCTGATCGGCGGATTGACCCTGCTATTATGTGGATTCCTCTACGGCGCGGGTATGGCCGCCTATTCCCGAATTGCCGGTGCACCCGCCGAAGTCGATATTCTCAAAGCGATCGTTAGCCACGCGGCCGCCTCCCAGCAGGCCTTACTCGGTGAGGATTTTGCCCAGCTCGGTCGTTTGCAGATGCTACGGGGCATTAGCATTGCCGTTCACGCCCATATTAATGAAATGGGCATTTTGTTGGTTCTGATGTCCATGGTGCAGGGTTTTATCCAGTATTCCCGTACTAATCGGCAACGCTGGGCGCGGCTCGCCACGGTCAGTGCTTTTGGTCTCCCCCTGGGTATTCAGTTGGAAGTACCGCTGGGCGTTGTCGGCAGTGTGGTGGCCGATCTGTCGGGCTTCGCCCTGATCGTGTGTTTGGTGGCCATGCTGTTCGGCCTGCTGCGCCACACCGGCGCGACTGATTCTGCCCGGGGAGAAGACGCATGACCGCCGCGCAGCGCGTTTTAATTATTACGGCTCTGGGTCTGATCGGACTAACCATGAGCTACGGCGTCTGGTATGCGCTATTTGATGAACACCAGACGCTGACCGACATGGGCATGTCGATGGCAATGGGCTTTGTAGAAGCAGCCCGGCAAGACCTTCCCGCGGCAATGTCGTCGCTGGATACCTATGCTGCGGTGAGCACCGAATACCGGAATGAAGTGCACGCTCACGGCCACTGGGGCATGTTGGCGCTGGTTCTGCTCGTTCTGGGTCTGGTCTACGAACAACTACAGTTGAGTGAAACCGGTGGGCTGCGACTGGCCTGGTTGCTGGCGATAAGCAGCACCTGTTTCCCTCTGGGAATACTGATCCAAAATAGTGCACTGCAAACCCTGGGGCAGTGGCTGGCATCCGCCGGGTCGCTGGGTATGTTACTGGGCCTGGCTATAGTGGTACTGGCCCTGATTCGAGCCAGGCGCTGAGCCCAAACGACGCTCCCATGTGCACTGACAAACAACGACTGCTGCGCTTTCAGTAAAGTCGCAATGCTGTGTCAGCGCCTATTATGAACCCCCACTCTACATACTAATCATGCCACTCTGGAGAATATGGATATGAAAGCACCTGGATTTGGACAATCGTTACTAACTCTGGCTATTATCGGCGCAATCAGCGCTGCGCCCGTGGTGGTCGCGCAGAGCAGTTTACTCGAAGAAGTTATCGTCACCGCGCAGAAACGCGAGCAAAGTGCACAGGATGTGGGTATCTCTATCACCACCTACACCGGTGAGCAGTTGCAGGAACTCGGTTTCACCAAGAGCTCCGACATCGCAAGATTTACACCCGGCGTCCATGTAGGTGGCAACCTTGCCGGGCAGAACCTGCAGTTTACTATTCGCGGCGTGGCACAGAACGACTTTAACGACCAAACCGAGTCACCGGTGGCGGTCTATATAGACGACACCTATGTCGCCATGGCCCAGGGTCAACGTTTTGGAATGTACGATCTGGACAGGGTAGAAGTGCTGAAAGGCCCCCAGGGCACACTGTTTGGTCGCAATGCCACCGGTGGCCTGGCGCACTTTGTATCGCGCCGACCCACCAGTGAAATGGAGGGCTTTATACAAGCAGAATTTGGCGACTACGACCGCATTAAAGTCGAAGCTGCAGTGGGCGGCCCTCTGTCCGATACTGTTTCAGGTCGCCTGTCCGGCTATTACCACGAGCAGGACGGCTATCTGGATAACTCTTACGACCCCACCAGCCCCCAGGCCTTCAACCCCTCCGCTATTGCCCTGGCAGAGGGTACCGGCGATGATTTTGGGGGAGAGGAGAACACGGCCATTCGCGGCCAGTTACTGATTGATCTTAGCGAGGACGCCACACTGTGGTTGTCGGCCAACTACGCGGATTCAGAACTCGCCACCTCACCCTACCAGAGCGAGGCCACTGCAGCCGTGTTGGACGGCCAGGGCCGCCAGCGCAATGCCATATTTCAGCCCAAGGACTCCATTGCCCAGGGCTTCGTCTATGAAACCGGCGCTCCGATCATGTCCGGCATTTTCGGGCCCTACCCCAGGCCCATCCCCGGCAGTGATGCCACCGGCTATATCGACCGTGACGGCAATGGTCTGGACTATACCTCGGGGGATTATTCCTTCGACGATCTGAACTCGATGGAAACCGTGGGTTTTTCAGCCAAATTTGACTGGCGTATCGGGGATATGGACTTTGTCTCTATTACCGATTACAAGGATTTCGAGAAATTCATGGGGATGGATGTCGACTCCGCCCCCATGAATCAACTGTCGGTCTGGTTTGATGCCAATGTCGATCAGGTGAGCCAGGAATTTCGCCTCAGTGGTAGCACTAACACTCTGCGCTGGGTGGCGGGGCTGTACTACCTGAATGTAGATTACGACAACGATATAGGATTCAAAGCTCTGGACAATGCGCCCATGTTGCTGCCCCCGGGCACACTACCGGGGGACTATCCCGCTCATGTGGAGCAGGAGACCGACAATATTTCGGTGTTTGGTCAATTCGATATGGACCTGAGCGATACGCTGGCCCTGACCGTGGGCTTGCGTGTGATGCGCGAGGAGAAAGACTACTTCTACGACCTGCAGGTCCGCGGTGTAACAAGCGCCAAGGATTATGCCAACGGCCCTCTGTTCGGCACCTTCTCCGATGTAGTTGGTCTGCCGGTTTCAACCAAATTCGAGGATGACACCAGCGACACCTTATGGACCGGTAAAATCCAGTTGGACTACAAGCCCAGTGATGACTTACTGCTGTATGCCGGAATCAATAGAGGGGTCAAGGCAGGGGGCTTTAATTCGCCCATCGATTTTGGCGGCGCCCAATTGACACCGGGCGGTTACAGCTACGACTACGATGAGGAGATTCTGTTGTCCTACGAGGTGGGCTTCAAGTCTACCCTGATGGACGGCATGATGCGCCTCAACGGCTCCCTGTACTACTACGACTATCAGGATTATCAGGGCTTCGTGTTTGCCGGCGTTTCAGGCAACGTGGTCAACTATGACAGCACCGTCGTCGGTGGCGAAATAGAGTTAATCGTCTCGCCCACCACCGGCCTGGATATTATTCTCGCCGGCTCGGTAATCGATGCGGAAGTCGAGGACGTGGAAGTGGCGCCGGGGATTTTTGAAAATACCGAACCCAGTTACGTACCACCGGTACAGCTAAGTGCCCTGGTTCGGTACTCGTGGCCCGTGGGTGGGGGCGACATGGCGGTGCAGGCGGATGCCAGTTACAGCGACAATGCCTTCTATACCCTGCGCAACTACGACTCTCACGAAATGGATGACTACACGCTGGCCAATGCCCGCATTTCCTACGCCACCAGTGGCGATGCTAACTGGGAGTTTGCCGCCTTTGTCAACAACATCACCGATGAGGAGAACGAGGTGATGGGCTTCGATATATCGTTGTTTTGCGGCTGTAGCGAAATAGCCGTTGGCGAACCCCGCTGGTGGGGCGTGTCGGCGCGCAAGAACTTCTAGGGCGAACACGACCTCCAGTATCAATAGCCCCGGCAGGAAACTACCGGGGCTTTTTTTGCTTCCCATACCGGTGGCCAAAAGCCCTGAGCTAGCATTTCAACGGCAATGGGTACTGCCACTTTACAGAAGCAAAAGTTAAGAGTATAAAGTAAACGTTAAAATAAACTGTAAAATAGATATGTCCGCAAGGCGCGCCAGCGCTGGCGACAAGGATTGAAGATGGCAAAAGAGACACCGACAGCAAATTCCCTCAAAAGTGGCCGCTGGGTTCCCTCCAGTTGCAAGATGTGCCTGCACTCCTGTGGCAATATGATCCACGTCACCGACGACGGGATTATCAACAAGATTGAGGGCAACCCTACCAACCCATCCAATAATGGCAAGCTCTGCCCCAAGGGCAACTCCGCCATTATGCGTCATTACGATCCGGCCCGCTTCAAGCAGCCGATGCGCCGAACCAACCCGGAGAAGGGCTGTGGCATCGATCCCATGTGGGAGCCTATCAGCTGGGAAGAGGCGCTGGATATCTCGGCAAGGGAAATTAAAAAATCCATGGATGAGGATCCTCGTAAGATTCTGCCCTCTCTGGAGGACTTCCAGAAATTCAACATCTGGAGCTGGCCACTGGCCTTTGGCAATTTCAATTTTTACCAGTCCGGCGGCACCATGTGCGGCGGCGCCTACCACCCGATGAACGGTTTTATCCACTCCGCCTTTGGCTGCGCCAACGACGCCAAGTATTGCAACTACTGGATTAACAACGGCACCGGCGACGGCTTTTCATCGCATCTGCATGCAGCGGCCCAGGCCAACTGGGTAGCCAAAGCACGTACCGAGCGCAATATGCGCGTGGTCTCAATAGAACCCCGGCTATCCATTGGCTCAGCCAAAGCCGAGGAATGGGTACCCATCCGCCCGGCCACCGACCGTCACTTTGCCATGGGGATGTCCCATGTGCTGATCGAGGAAGGGCTGTGCGATTACAAATTCCTGAGGCGCGACACCAATGCCCCCTACCTGGTAGGTGAGGACGGCCTGTTTATACGCGATGATAATGGCCAGTGCCACATCTGGGATATGGAGGCCGACTGCGCAAAACTGTGGAATGACGAGAGCATTGGCAAAATCGCCCTGGAGGGCAATTTCGAGATCGATGGGAAACCCTGTCGGCCGGGATTCCAGGTGTACAAGGACATTCTGGCCGAGTGCACACCCGAGGCAATGTCAGAAATCACCACTGTACCCGCCGAGACCATCGCCCGCATAGCGCGGGAGTTTGCCGAGGCGGCTCAGGTTGGCGCTACTATTAAGCTCGAAGACGGCCGCACTGTGCCGCTGCGCCCCGCCGGCTACAATTACTACCGCGGTGCCCAGGGACACAAGCACGGCGCCCAGACCAACCAGGCCTTTAAACTGGTCAATATGTTAATGGGCAACATCGATGCCCCCGGTGGCCACATGGGCGTGGTGCTGGACACCAAAGAAGTGGACATCAACCACTGTGAGCCGGGTGAGAGCGGCATGCTGACGCCCACACCCCATCAACTCGGGCCAACCCCGCCCTTTGCCTACCCACCCAATACCTATCACCTGATGGATTACTTCCCTCTGGGTGTACACCCCCCCCATTTCAACCTGCTGGTTCACGAGGACCCGGCCAAGTTTGGGATGGAGTTTGTACCGGACGTTATTGTGAATTGCCACTCCAATCCCGTATGGGCAATACAAGGGCCTCGCAACAAGTGGTTTGAGTTCCTGCGCAGCATGCGCTTCATCGTCTGCGTCGATCTCATTCCCACCGAAATGACAGACTGGGCCGATATTATCCTGCCCTCCAACGATGTACTGGAGAGCTGGAACTGTACCATGATTGAGCCCCCACACACCGAGGGGCAGAGCTTCCGTCAACCCGCCGTGGAACCGCTGCACGACACCAAAAGTGAAGAGGAAATATTCTACGAACTGTCAGAGCGCATGGGCATTCTCGAAGCCTATAACGATGTGGTAAACAAGACCCTGGGGTTCGAGGGGCATCCCGAACTGATGCTGGAACTGGACCAGAAGCATACCGATAAGGAAATTGCCAGACGCAAGGGCCTGCTGTGGAATGGCAAGGATATCGACTGGTATATGGAACGCGGTCACTCGGTGACCGAAAAACGACTGGACAAGTGGTACCGCCCCTGGGAGGGCAGTCGACTCCATTTCTATATCGAGGATATGCTGATCGAAAAGGATAAGCTCAAGCAGCAAATGGAAGATGCCGATGTACCCTTTAGAGACGAGTGGCAGTGGAATGACTATCAGCCGCTACCCACTCCTGTGCTGGACCCGGTACACGAAGAACCACCGGAATTCGACTTGTACGCGATAACCTTCAAGGACATCCAGCTTAATTTCGGCGAGAGTTTGAGTAACCCCTGGATCAAGGATATCGTGTACCGCGACCCTGTCCACACGGGCTTACTATTAAACCCAAAAACCGCGACAGCACAGGGTCTTGAAAAGGGCTCCATCGTTCTTGTGGAATCACCTTATGGCCATGTGTACGGCCGCATCAGTGTCTCCGAGGGTATGCATCCGGAGACCCTGGGAATCTCCAATGCACTATCCCGACTGAAATCCAAGGACAGCGGTGTACTTCCAGCAGGGGGCCACTTCAACGATATGTTGCCCTACGACCTGCGCAATACCGACGCCGCCAGTGGCCAGCCGGAAACCGTGTGCAAGATAAAAATCACCAAACTCGATGACTGGCCCGATTTCCTCAAGGAGGGCCGCACGGTCTACGACAAGATCGAAGAACACGAGAATGCCAAGGGCAAGGGAGGGCAACACTGATGGCCAGGGTAGGAATGGTATTTGACCTTAAAGCCTGCATAGGGTGCAACGCCTGCGTGGTGGCCTGCAAGCAGGAAAACTCACTGCCAGACGGCGTATTTTTCACCAAGACCCTGAGTGAAGAGTACGGTGTATTTCCGCTGGCCAACCGGGTGTATATCCCCACTATCTGCAACCACTGCGAAGATGCGCCCTGCGAAAAAGTCTGCCCCAGCGGCGCGACCCACACCCGCGAGGATGGCATTGTCATGGTGGACGACGATAAGTGTATCGGTTGCTCATCCTGCGCCGTGGCCTGCCCCTATGACCAGCGCACCCAAATGGAGGAGAGTAATTTTCTGGCCGGTCTTTTTGGCAACGGAGAACTCACACCGTTCGAGGAAGACGGTTACGGTCGCTACACGCCGGGCACCGTCACCAAGTGCGATTTTTGCAGTCAGCGGGTGGATGCAGGCTTAAACCCGGCCTGCGTAGTAACCTGCCCCACCAACGCCAGGATCTTTGGAGATCTGGACGATCCAGCCAGTGCCCCCAGTGTGATGATACGGGAGCGCCATGGACGTCAGCCCATGCCAGAGAAAAACACAAAGCCCAAAGTGTATTACGTGAACTAACGCTGGCAGGCTCGCGAGGAGATTAATTATGTCATTAGAAAATAAAGTATTCAGCGGTGATACCCTGCGGGTTGGCTACCGTTTCCAACGCCACTGGGATAACTCCATGGCCTACGCCTTTATTTGTGCCGAACTGGGCGCGGGCTTGTTTTTTGTATCACTGCTGCTGAACTCGATGGCGGGAATGGTACTGGGCCTGATTCTTGTCAGCACCGGCAAACCCTATTTTCACCTGGCCCACATGGGAGTACCCGGAAAATCCTGGCGCGCCATGTTGCGCCCGGACAGATCCTGGATAAGTCGGGGCCTGCTGGCCCTGGGCGCCATGGTAGGCACCGGTTTACTCTATGTGCTGGCACTGCAGTTCGGTGAGCAATCTGGCATTGCCCCCGACTCAGGACTGGTTGGCGCCCTGAAAATGGCAGCCGCCGGATTCGCGCTGGTTGTCATGTGCTACCAGGGTTTTGCCATGTCCCACTCCAGTGCTATCGCTATCTGGAACTCCGCTATCATACCCATGGCCAGCCTGCTGTACTCGCTGGCTATGGGCGTGGCGGGCGCCATGATCCTGCTGCCCTCGGCCCAGTCCGCAGGCCTGGCTGATACTCAAATGCTTTTGTTACTGGGTCTGGCAGTGATGCACCTGATGCTGATACACGGTGGTTGGCACGGCAATCCGGGAGCGCGTACTTCGGTAGAACTGCTACTACAGAGCATTTACGCCAAGTGGTTCTGGGGGCTGGTGGTCAGTGCAGGCATTTTGTTGCCAGCGCTGCTTCTGTGGTTTGCCCCGGCCAGTGGGACAGTGGCGTTTATCTCTGCTTTTGCTATGCTATCGGGGTTCTTTACCTGGCGGGTACTGATTTTCAAGATTGGGGTATACGAGCCCATCATGAGCATGAACCCCTTTCAATCAGCCCGTTAGTATCCCCGTAAAATTATGGAAGCTGTAGCAATGCAAAGGGGCGTAGTAGATGTAGACGCGCTGTATATTCCGGATACCACAATGGCCTCGGAGGATTTCCGGTGCCAGGTGGTGGAAGAAGATGCCATTACACTGGACGTGGAAGGCGTCGGCCATTACACCCTGATGTGGACACCCTCAGTAGCCAGCCCCGGTGCCCAGGGCTATACCCGTGACGATGGTGTTCTGGGCAGCGAGCAAAATCCCGAGGGCCTGGCCCTGGCGATGGGGTTTCTTCAGTCGGAGGGGCTCGCCGCCAGCGTGGCAGATATCAAGAGCCTGTCAATCTGCCCGGACAACCCCAAACTGGTGCAGGTGCAATTGCACCACCCGGAGTTAGCATCAACGTCGCGTAGAAACGTGATAGTCAACAGCTCCTGTGGCATATGTGGAGCCCGCGAAATCCTCGAGGACAATGCACTGGGATTGTCTGATGTGAGCGACAGCCTGCGTATCAGGAGCAACGAATTTGGTCGGCTGATGTCACAAATGGGCGACGGTCAGCGCATTTTTCGCCAAACGGGTGGTTCGCATGCAGCGGCCATTTTTGACCAAAGCGGCCAGGTACTGTCGGTGGCCGAGGATTTGGGGCGCCATAATGCGTTGGACAAGGCCATTGGAATGGTACTACTGGAACGGAGTAGCGTTGCCGGTTGCGGCGTAGCACTTTCAAGTCGACTAAGCCTTGAGATGGTATTAAAGGCCGTGCGCACTGGGCTTGAAATTATGCTGGCCGTTAGCGCACCGACTTCGCTGGCGATCGAAGTGGCAGACAAGTTTGGCGTATCGCTGTGTGGTTTTGTGCGCGACTCTCGCGCTACAGTCTATACCCATGCGCACCGTATTCTGGGTCCCAAGACGCCCTAGACCACCGCCAGCCCTCCGGGATGTGGGGAGACAGAGAAAAAACACCCTTCTCTGCGCATTGTTTATCACGCTATTTTACTTGTAAGTTTAATGTTAAAGTAACCTGTATCACCGACATATCAAGTGGCGGCCGGGCCGAGAGCAGCAGCCCGGTGCTCTATCCATAAAACCCCCTTGGAGCATGGTATTGGCAGCGCAAAAGAAAAGGAGTAACCCCATTTTTGACATGCATTGGCACCTCGCCCAAAGTGATGAGGAGCTGAGAATTACCGAGCTTGAGTTTGCAATCCTTCGCATTAGCGCCGCATTCGACCGCTGGCAAAAAGATTGTCTGTCCTGCTGTGTCGACGGCGGATTGTCGGGGATCGATAACACAGTACTGCACATAATCCGCATGCATGATCGCCCCAAGAGCATCTCAGAAGTCGCGCGCCTGATGAATCGAGACGACATTTCCAACCTCCAATACTCTCTGCGTAAACTGACCAAGGTGGGCCTGATCGCGCGTGCCGCTACGGGTGATAGCAAGCGTACTGCCGCCTATGAAGTGACGGCAGAGGGCACCCGGGTAAGCGATTTATTCGCCCAGTTTCGTCGCGAATTACTGCTGTCCCTGACCGACTCTATTAAGGACCTTGATGTCGATCTGGTAACCGCCAGCAAGGTGCTGAACATCACCTCCGGATTATACGATCACGCCTCTGCGGTAGCGGCTTCGCACCGACACAAGTGATAGTCAGACCAGGCTGCCGTTTCACATCGATTCAACTCCCGGCGAGCAATATCCAATGTCGTTAATACGCCTACCTCTCTGGAGCAGCCCCTTTCGTCCCTTTTTCCTTCTTGGCGCTCTGTACGGCGCCCTCCTTATGTTGCTTTGGATCCCCCAATACACCGGTTTATTGCCACCTCGCGAAGACCCTCTCGGCGGCCTCCCTTTGCTATGGCACCAACACGAAATCCTATTTGGTTTTTCGGCTGCCATCGTCATCGGCTTCATACTCACCGCTCTGCCAAGCTGGGCTGGAACCACCGAAATAAAAGGATCCAAACTGGCACTATTACTGCTCAGTTGGATCCTGGGAAGACTGGCCGTGACCTTCTCCGCCGAGTTGCCACTGCCACTGGTGGCCGTTGTGGACCTGAGTTTTCCACTACTGTTCGCACTATCAGTCAGACCCAGGCCCGGTGAAACTCGCCTCCAAATTTCCCTTGGATTAGCAGTGATCTCCGCCCTGCTTTTGGTGGGCAATCTGAGCTATTACCTTGGCGCGCTACAACACGACCTGCAACTGACGCAGCAGGGTCTGCGCATCGGCCTATACGCTATTATCTTCCACTGCTCGGTAACGGTGGGTATTCTGGCCCCGATTTTTACTGAAAATGCCCTGTTCGAAGACGGGCAACCTGTTGATATTGGCCATATACCTTGGCTGGAATGGTTGTCCGCCCTTTCAATCCTGGTTCTGGCGGCGGTGGATATCGCCGGCGTATCTCCTTCAGTGGGCGGTACCCTCGCGCTCTTGTGCTGCCTGTTACACGGCGTGCGTATGGGCCGTTGGCACAGCCTCAAAATACGCAGCATGCCGATTGTCTGGGTGTTGCACTGTGGTTACGGCTGGCTTGTGATCTCGTTGTTGTTGTTGGCCCTGGAAACTTATGGGTTGTCCATTGGCGCGGAGAGTTGGGTACACGCCTTTACGGTAGGTGGTTTCGGACTGATGTCACTGGGCTTGATGACCCGCGTCACATTGCGCCACACCGGGCGAGAGCTTCAACCCCACCCCATTGTGGTCGGTGCTTTCCTGTGTCTTGCCAGCGCGGCAGTAGTGCGAGTGGCCATTCCTATCGCATCCCTGGGGCATGAATGGCTGCTGCTGTCCGCACTGCTGTGGGTGATACCTTACATAATCTATCTGCTATTCTATAGCCAACTACTACTAACACCCAGCCTACCCACCGAGTAATTGCTGCCACGTGTCCCCTTCATCCACCATAAGCAATGCACGTTTTCTCCTTAAATACCTACTACACCACAAGAAAACCTATGGCCTGGGCATACTCTTTATTTTTATCACGAACTGGCTGGCGGTCAATATCCCCGTACATATTGGTATCAGCATTGATTTACTCGGTGGTGAACTGGCCACTAATCAGTCGCAGCTTGTTTATAACATTACAATAGTTATCAGCTTTGCCCTGGTGATGGTTGTAACTCGCACTATTTCACGCATTCTGTTCTTTAATCCGGGCAGGGCCATAGAGCGGGAACTCAAGAACGATGCCTTTGCAAAACTTACCCTGATGCAGCATGGTTTTTATAATAGTCACGAGACCGGTTCGCTGATATCCATTGTCAACAACGACATTAACGGCGTCCGAATGTTGGCCGGCATCGTCATGCTACAGATGTTCAATATAGTGTTTGCGCTATCCATGACGCCGCTCAAGATGTGGCAAATTTCTGCCCCCTTGACACTCTATTGTGTGCTACCGGTCCTGTTAACGTTTCTTATTGCCCATCGGGCGATTGCATTGATGCGGGTCTACACCAAAAAGCGGATGGAAGAGCTACAAACGCTATCCAGCCAGACTATCGGCATGTTATCAGGCATAGAGGAAATCAAGTCCTACCAGGTGACGCCCTGGGCAGAAGCCGAGTTCGAGGGCAACAACCGGGCTATCTTGAATCGGTCGCTGACGCTTGCTCGTATTCGCACTCTGGTTCTGCCGATTATTGGCTACACCGACCGAATTATGAAGGTAGTGATACTGGCCACGGGAGCCAGCTACATCATGAGCCAGGACCTGACCATTGGTGAACTCACTGCCCTGCTATCCTATGCAACGCTACTGGCAATGCCCTTTATTTCCATGGGCTGGATATTCTCGGCGTATCAAACCGGTATGGTGAGCCTGGAGAGCATGCGCAAAATTCTCGACCAGCCGGTGGCAGAGCAGGAGCAGCAACACCTTGATGCGGACCGACGAGCAGCGCTGTTCAGTCGCGGCATTGAGATACGAAACCTCAGTTATCGCTACCCGGGGGATGATCACGCAACCCTGAAAGACATCAGCCTCAACATTGTGCCAGGCGAGACTCTGGGCATTCTCGGTCGAGTAGGCTCGGGCAAAAGCACCCTGGTGAATTGCTTAAACCGCTACCTGGACGTCGATCCAGGTCAGATATTTATCGATGGGCTCGATGTGACAGCCCTGTCAAAGCGCGATCTTCGCAGTGCGGTTCGCACTATCACCCAGCAGCCTTTTCTGTTCTCCGACACGGTGGCCAACAATATCAGTTTTGGTGCCAGTGAAAGTACAGAGGCATTGAGTTTGCACGATGCCTTGTTACAAAGCGACATGTTGAATGAGGTAGAACAATTCCCACTGCGAGAAAACACACTGGTGGGTGAAAAGGGCATTCTATTGTCCGGCGGCCAAAAGCAGCGCCTGAGCTTATCAAGGGCAATGTATACACCCTGCAAACTGATGATTCTCGACAATGTACTGTCGGCCGTGGATAACAAGACCGAACGCTACCTACTGGAGCAGATTTTTAACAAATTGCGCAGCCAGTCTACGCTGATTGTTTCCCACCGGGCCAGTGTGCTGGAGAGAGTGGACCAGATTCTGGTGTTGGAGGAGGGAGAGATTGTAGCGCGAGGTTCACATCAGCAATTGCTACAAGCATCACCATTTTACCGTGAAACCTGGGAATTGCAGCAGCATGGGGGCCTGGATTAGTGTCTGATTCTCCGCCAGAATCAAGAACCCAGGGGCCGGCTGTAGCCGGGATTGATGCTGCGGCAGGCGATCCTGCGGCAGGCGATCCTGCGGCAGGCGACCCTGCGGCAGACGGCCCCGCGATAGACGCCTCACTGTCGAGCTTCGACTGGCCGTTGATAAAACGATTCCTGAGCTTTCTACAGCCCTATCGCCTGGACGTGGCGCTGGGTATTGCACTCATTCCGTTTTCTGTTTTATTCAGCGTGCTCTACCCGTGGATGATAATGCAAATCATCGATGATCAATTAATTCCCGGAAAATTCGAGGGTATCTGGTTGTGGGCGTCCCTGCTTCTGGCAGTTTTATCGGCCAATTATATCTGCGATGCCCTCTACAATTTCTCACTGCAACGGGCGGCCCTGAAGGCCATTCTTGATTTACGGCAGACCATGTTCGGTAGGGTACTGCACTTTCCCCGCCGCTATTTTGACAAGACGCCAATGGGGGTCACCCTGACCCGTCTCACCAGTGACCTCGAGGCCATCAATGATTCCTTTGCCCAGGGTTTCCTGAACATGATAAGAGACCTGTTAATCACCGTGGCACTGCTGATTTTTTTGGCATCGATCAGCTGGCGGCTCACCCTGGTGTTATTGGTGATGGGCCCGTTAATTTATTTTATTACCGAGAAATTGCGGCAACTGATGCGCGAGGCCTACGTTAATTCAAGAGCATTACTGTCACAGGGAACCGGCTACCTGCAGGAGTGTCTCAGCGGCATTAGAACGGTGCAACTCTATAGCGCCGAATCCGAGGTGCAGAAAAACTACCAGCAATATACCCGCAGATTCCACAAGGCGCAGGCTCGCTCCAACCTGTACGACTCTGCCTTGTCTTCTATTATTGAGGGAGTTACCACCGTTAGTCTTGGGATAATAATCTGGTACGGAGCAGGAGAGGTACTGACCGACAGCATCACCGTCGGAGTGTTGGTTGGGTTCATCAACACGCTCGATAAAATATTTGTACCAATACGGGATTTTACCACTCAATTAGCCTCTATCCAGCGAGCGCTGGCGGCATTACAACACATTGAAGGGATGTTTCAGCAACCCCTGGAAGAGGCAGATCTGGACGCATCAACTCTAGAGGACCCAGCCGAGCTACCGCTGTTTGACAGATTCGAGTCACTGGTATTTGACGATGTCTGGTTCCGATACAACGAAGATGGCCCTCTCGTATTAAAGGGCATTTCCTTTACTCTGGCTAAGGGCGACAAAATCGCCCTGGTAGGCGCCACGGGGTCGGGCAAGTCCACCATACTGCGTCTGTTAACTAAAACCTATGACAACTACCAGGGCTCAATCACACTCAACGGTGTTGAGCTGTCCTCTATACCCAAAGCATCGGTCAGGCGCTTCTTTACGCTGATGCAACAGGAGGTTTTCCTGTTTAATAAAACTATCGAGTTTAATATTGGCCTGGGGCGGGCCGACATTAGCCCGGCGGATATTATCGCCGCCGCCAACTATGTGTACGCCAACGAATTTATCGACCAATTACCAGAGCGATACCAGTTCCAATGCCGCGACAATGGAGCCAACCTGTCCGTGGGACAGGCACAGCTGATCGCATTTGCCAGAGCGATAGCCGGCGGCAGTGAAGTCGTCATGCTGGACGAGGCAACCAGTTCTGTTGACTCAGTGACCGAGCAATTAATCCAGCGCGCCATTGATCACGTGTTTTTGGATAAAACGGTTATCGCGATTGCGCACCGCCTGAGTACCATAGCTCACTCCGATCAAATCCTGGTGATGACTGAAGGTGTTATCAGAGAGCGGGGCGACCACCAGTCACTGCTGGCGGCGGGCGGTATCTATGCCAATTTGGTCGAGGATAAGAAGGGCGAGGTTGTGTAGCTGCTGCAGTCTTGTAGTAGATTGTCGCTACCTGGAACACAGGACTGCGAATGGGGCATTATGGGCGCTCCCCTAGCCCGCCCTTTTGCTACCCCGCAAATACTGCACGGTAAAGGTAGTCACTTCCTTTGTTGGCCCCTCATCGTCGATAACACTTCGTTAGGACTCGATACTACGTTTATAAATCAAAGTTCACTCCTGCTACGGCATCACGGTAACCACCGAGCCAGACCCCGAGGCCGGCGGCTGATCAATACTCTGAGCGACTCGAAATCCCACTTTTTTATCGCGACTGGTAATGTTGAGATTCTCGCGGTTGGACGCTCTCAAGCTGGACGGCCAATGCCACCAGGAACCGCCACGAACCACGGACAAATCACAGAAACCGCCTACCCATGGATCTCCATTCGCCGGCGCACCGTTATAATCTATATTCGCGCAATCCGCCGTCCACTCAGTCACATTTCCACTGGTGTCATACAGACCAAAACCGTTGGGGCTGAAAGAGCCCGCAGGGGCCGTTCTACTGTTGTCCCAAAAACTACCGCAGCCATCACAGTTGGCGTTGTTAACTCCAATGGCATTACCCCAGAAGTAGTCTGTAGAAGTCATCGCTCGCGCGGCATACTCCCACTCTGATTCGCTGGGAAGGCGGTAGTTATTACCCGTCTCGCTGTTTAACCACGGAATATACTGATATGATATGTCTTCCCAACTTACATTAATAA
>JABHWT010000191.1 GCA_018657645.1 Halieaceae bacterium
GGTCGGGTTCTCAACAGTGTTTTCCGCAAGCTCGCAAAGCACCGGCATCGGTTCGAGAACTGCAACACCTGATTACATCGACCACCGGCAGCGTTCGTCCGGTGGGTGCGGGGCATTCATTTACACCGCTGGTTCCTACAGATGACACTATTGTGTCGCTGTCACGCATGAGCGGCCTTGTCAGTCACGATCCGGATAATCTGCAAGCAACAGTGTGGGCGGGCACACGCCTGGGTGACCTCGGCCAACCGCTGGAGGATATTGGTCAGGCACTGATTAATATGCCAGATATAGATGAGCAGACATTGGCGGGATGCCTGGGGACGGCTACCCATGGGACCGGGGCCGGTATAGGGTGCATGTCGACTTTCGTAAAGGGGCTGCAATTGGTGGATGGTCGGGGAAATTTGATCAACTGCGATGCAGACAATAACCCCGAGATATTCGAGGCGGCCCGAGTTTCACTGGGCGCGCTGGGTGTAATAACCCAGGTGACTCTGCAGAACGTAGCACCTTATAGGCTTCGGCGCGAAACCGTGTGGCGAGAGTTTGACGAAATCCTGGAGATTGCGGATCAGCTCGCAGACAATCATCGCAACTTTGAGTTTTACTTTGTTCCATTTTCCGGTATGGGTTTTACTGATGTCCACGATATATCCGATGAACCGGTAGGTACAACCGGCCAGCTCGATGGTAACGATGGGGCAGAGGATTTGAAAATGGCCAGAGACTGGTTACAGTGGTCACCGGGGTTGCGAGAACTTGTGCTCGGCGGTTACATGGGTACGTTGGACACCGAAGTTACTATAGAAAATTCCTGGAAGAACTACGCGAGCGAGCGCAATGTTCGATTCAACGAAATGGAATATCACTTGCCGAGGGAGCATGCACTGCAGGCATTACGCGAAATACGCCTGGCCCTGGAAACGCAACACCATGAGGTGTTCTTTCCGATTGAATTTCGCTATATAAAAAGTGACAACATATGGCTCAGCCCTTTTTACAAGCGCGAGACCTGTTCGATAGCAGTGCATCGCTATTTTGAAGAGGACTTTACGCCCTATTTTAAGACCATAGAGCCCATCATGAGAAAATATCATGGACGCCCTCACTGGGGTAAGCTCAACACGCTGACCCGACAGGATTTTATGGAACACTACCCACGGTGGAATGATTTCGTCGATATCAGGCGTCGACTGGACCCCGAGGGACGCTTCCTCAATCCCTACCTGAAGACCTTGTTTAATTAGTGTACTTTATTTGATTCAGCAGCAAAGGGGCTTGTATATGAAACGTCGATCTCTGTTACTTGGCAGTCTGGCCACAACCGCTGGTCTGGCCTGGCTGTTGCGACCGCGAGAGAAAGGAGAAGATCACTCCAGCTATTTTCGAAGCCTGAGTGTAGCGTTGGACAGTGATGGCCGATCTAAACCCACATTGGTTATCGATCGTAAATCGCTAATAGCTAATATTGAAGTGTTATCGTCGCATCTAAAGGGGCGTTTCGATTATCGCATTGTGGCTAAGTCACTCCCCTCGCTGCCCTTGCTGGAGGCGGTAATGCACCAGACTGGCAGTAATCGATTGATGTTATTTCACCAACCCTTTGTAAACCGGGTCGCCGCTCATTTACCACAGTCCGATGTCCTGCTGGGTAAGCCCATGCCGGTTGCGGCGGCGCGGAATTTCTACCGCCAGTTTGCCGGAGGCGACTTCAATCCGGCACGTCAGCTGCGTTGGTTGCTCGATACGCCGGAGCGCGTAGCTCAGTACGCCGAACTGGCCTCGGGCCTGGGACAGGACATGCTTGTCTGCATCGAGCTCGACGTAGGTTTGCGTCGTGGTGGCGTTGGTAATGACCAGCAGTTGACTGAAATGCTCGACTTAATCAGTCAGTCGCCCCGTTTGAAGTTTAGTGGAATGATGGGCTATGAGCCTCATGTGACCAAGGTTCCAGGAGATCCGGTCAAGTATCGCGATGAGGCGATGAGGACCTACAAACACTATATTGAGCTGGCAAGGCAGACTTTGGGAGAGCAGTGGCCCGCCGATGTGCTACTTAATGCCGGTGGTAGTCCAACTTATCAGATGTACAACACCGGTGATTTTCCGTTCAATGAAATATCGACCGGGTCCTGTCTGGTCAAGCCGACGGACTTTGATATGGCCAGCCTGGCCGACCACCGGCCGGCATCCTATATCGCAACGCCTGTTCTAAAGAGCATGGATACTTTGCAAATACCGGGAATAGATCTGGGTGGGTTGCAGGCAATGTGGGATCCAAATCGGGCAAAGACTTTCTTCACATATGGTGGATACTGGAAGGCAAAGCCGGAATCCCCTAGCGGTTTGAGCACCAATCCCCTGTTTGGGCGCTCTACCAACCAGGAAATGCTCAATGGCTCTCGCAATATTCATCTGCGACCGGATGATTGGGTATTCCTTCGTCCCACCCAGAGCGAATTCGTATTTTTGCAATTCGGTAATATTGCCGTCTACGAAGATGGGGCGATCGTAGAGCGGTGGCCGGTCTTTTCTGAAGAGTCGGCCTGAAACCAGCAAATTGTATTTGATCAGGACTCCCGATGGGGCGGTGATGAGTAGTAGTGTAGATCGTCGGCCCGCTAGGTAGGTGTTAGTTGAAGGAGGGCGGGTCGCCATTACCCCTGAATTGGCAAATCCTGGGTCCATATAATGTTCAGGTCCCGGGATAGATATTTGCAAGTACCACTGAAATTTTCTATTACATCTTGATAGCGAATACCCATATCCAGCTTGTGTTGCACACCGTCCAGGCTATGAATATGGGTTGCCACACTCCAGGTCTCGCCCGTGTAAATATTGTTGTGCCATTCGCCCAGTTGATTCCCGACCAGGTGAAAGGTGGCACTATAATTGTCTAGTAAGGACAGGCTTGCAATGAACTCTTCGATTGAGTTGGAGCTGATGCCCGGCCCCTGTTGACTGAAATCTCTGGTCATGATTTCTCTGAAATGCTCAAATTGTCGGTCGTCTATGAGTTGCGCGTACTTAACGGCCAGAGTCCTGGCGGCGTCGGTATTGTGCATGATTCGATTCCCTCAAATAGTAAAATCCCTATGTGATCCTCAATGATAGGCTTTTGCCTCCACATCTGGAAGAGGCAGTGGTGTTGGGCGCGGACCATTTTACTGGTATATTAGCGCGCTATTTATTCAGCGAGCAGTAATGCCGCTCCAACGCCAGGCAGTCCCATGACCAGCAAAACTGATGACCTACGAATTCAGAAGATAAATGAACTGATTTCGCCCGAACAACTAATTAACAATCACCAGGTGAGTGATAGCGCTGTGGATACCGTTGCGGAGGCTCGCCGTACCATTCATCAGATTCTGGCGGGAGAGGATGACCGACTACTGGCCATCGTCGGCCCCTGTTCCATCCACGACACGGCCGCCGCAAGGGATTACGCACAAAGGCTCAAGCAGGTGGCGGACGACGTTGTCGATGACATATTCATCGTAATGCGCGTGTATTTTGAAAAGCCGCGCACCATCATTGGCTGGAAAGGTCTGATAAATGATCCGGATCTTAATAATACTTTTCAGATTAACAAGGGCCTGGCACTGGCGCGACAATTACTCTGTGACCTGGCCGACCTGGGTATGCCAACGGGTACCGAGTATCTGGATTTGATTAGCCCTCAGTATTATGCCGATCTGATTTCCTGGGGTGCGATAGGGGCACGGACTACGGAGAGTCAGACCCACAGGGAGCTGTCCTCGGGCCTGTCATGTCCCGTGGGCTTTAAGAATGCAACCGATGGCGATACCCAGGTTGCGGTCGATGCGATTTGCTCCGCCTCCCAACCCCATCATTTTCTGTCGGTTACCAAACAGGGCCGATCGGCGATCTTTCAAACCAAGGGAAACGAGGACTGTCATATTATTCTGCGGGGGGGGAAGCACCCCAATTACGATATGTTTTCGGTCGAAGATGCCAATCTCCTGCTTACTAAAGCGGGTCTTCCCTCGCGGATTATGATCGACGCCAGCCATGCCAATAGCCGTAAAATTCCGGCCCGGCAAATGGATGTTGCCAGGGATATCGCCAATCAGATTGCGCGCGGTAGCCGCAGTATCTTCGGCATTATGCTCGAGAGCAGTCTGGTCGAGGGTCGCCAGGAGGTTGTTGACGGTCAGGCTCTGACTTATGGGCAGAGTATTACCGATGCATGCATCAGCTGGGACGATACAGAGTCCACGCTCAATGCGCTGGTCCAGGCTGTACGCACGCGCCGTAGTGGCATGCCAGTCTAAACCGGTCCAGAGTAAATAGGGGATGTGCTGGTAACACTAGTAAATGGGAGCTAACGTTTACTACCCATACTTGTAAATGGCGAGGCCTAGCCGATGCACCTTGGATTCAGCTCCATGAACACTGCCCTGGACCCGGCGCCCGATCTTTTGGCAAAAACGCTGGAAGAGGCCGGTTTTGAATCTCTGTGGTATGGAGAGCATAGCCATATTCCCCTATCGCGTAAGACGGCTTATCCCATTGGTGGCGAACTACCCCGGGCCTATACGCAGATGATGGACCCTTATCTATCGCTGATGGCGGCTGCGGCAGTGACTGAGCGACTTAAACTGGGTACCGGTATTGCCCTGCTGCTGGAGCGCGAATTAATACCCCAGGCCAAGATGATTAGCACCCTCGACCGCCTGTCCAACGGCCGTGTAATAATTGGCTGTGGTGTTGGCTGGAACCAGGAAGAATTCGAGAATTGCACCCATTTACCCTGGGATCGGCGCTATCTGGCACTTAAGGAAACCGTGTTGGCACAGCGGGTTCTGTTCTCGGAGGCCAAGCCGGAGTATCACGGGGAGTTGATTGACTTTGATCCTGTGTGGTTCGAGCCCAAGCCAGTTCAGAGCGGTGGTCCGCCGGTTATATTTGGCGCTATGGGTCCCCTGGGGGTGCGTCATACTGCCCAGTGGGCTGATGGCTGGATGCCCGTTGATGTGGCTATGGGGGACATAGCGCAGAGCATAGCCGATTTTCGGCGCCAGGTTAGCGAGTTTGGTCGCAATCCAGATGAGGTAAAAATCACCCTCGGGGTAATGGCGCCTCTTAGCGCCGATCTGCTCAAGTCTTATCGCGATATGGGCATTTATCGCTGTAATATCGGTGTTGGCGTGGAAAACTGGGATAAACCGGACATTGTTATGCCAATGATAGAGTCATTTTCCAGGCTGATACCCGAGCTCTAACCCACATCGAGCCGCCGCATTTAATTTGTGAGGCCCAGGTAATGAGCAAGCAGGTGGGGTTCCCTGTGCTCGTCTATCGAGGATTTGCCCGGGTACACAGCACTAGCCCGGCCGGGCACGATTGCCATTGTTTAGATGTGCCCTCGTATGTTTGTAAGGGGGGATTTATTGATTCCGAGCCCGTTGTCGCGCCGCGGTCATCTGGTCCAGATACGTTAACATTTCCATAGTATTGGTTTTAGAATCCATTATTCGGGCTCTGTATACCTCCGATACCAGTTGTTGCACCTCCGCGTTGTCTGGGCGCGCGTAAAACAGCCAGTCAGCCAGGTGTGATGCCAGGCGAATATCATCGTCGATCAGTTCTTTTCCATAGGTAGTCAAGGCGGGGATATTGCCACCACCCAGAGCAATAATCATATTGCCCTGATCTGCCATGCTCGCCGGAGTCCAGTGGGAGGGTATATCGTCCCACCAGCCGGTGTATTGCTTGAGAACCATTTTCGATATATCGGCAACGCCCACATATTTTACGGCCAGACTGGGGTGCGTGGTCAGGTGCTCGGGGAGCTGGATTGCATCGTAAATCAGGTCCTTGCGCTTTCCGGCATTGAGCCCCTCTAACGTGTAGTCGACAATATACTGCAGCGTTTCGGCCAGGACCGAGAAGTTCTCTATAATTGTAGCCGGATCGGTAATGGCCTCTCCGTGTGCGGGCAGCAGAATCTTCGGTTCCAGTGCCGCCATTTCCTTAAGCGCCACAGCCCACTCTTCCACGTGGCGTTGGTAGCGCTTGCCATTGCCAGCATTGGGCAGGAAACCCTGATAGTAGTCGGCGCTGGCCAGTGCCTGGCGACCGGGTACCCAGACATAGAGTTGATCGTCGGTTTCGCCGCGGTGGTGTTGCAAAACGAACAGCTCACCGCCGATCTTCAACTCGAGTCGATTGGTGAAAGTACGGGTGGGCCAAACCAGGTCAGTCTTCTCATGGGGCAGTTGCTGCTCTGGCTGGTTCATATATTTGGCCAGCGATCCGGGTATTCTAAGGTAGCGATTGAAGCGATCCAATAGCTGTTCCTGAGCA
>JABHWT010000322.1 GCA_018657645.1 Halieaceae bacterium
CCTGTTTCTTCCCTGTGCCTTTGCATCATAGAGAGCCTGATCAGCCACCCGCAATAACTCTTCTGCATTACAATTGTCCAGTTTTTGCAGTGCAACCAGGCCCGCGCTCACGGTGATGTTCATGTCGATACCCTGATGGTGAAATTTTTGTGCGGCCACGGTACGCCGAAAGCGCTCGCAAACCAGATGGGCCTTGTCCGATGTGGTATTGGGCAGGATTACGGCAAACTCTTCTCCTCCGTAGCGGCATGCGATATCAGCTTGCCGAAAACTATGATGAAGCAGTTGTCCTATTTCAGCCAGGACAGCGTCGCCGGCGACATGCCCGTGGCTGTCGTTAATCGTCTTGAAGTGGTCCAGATCTACCATGCAGAGAACCAGGTCAATATTATATCGCAGGGCCCTGGAACACTCTCTTTCCAGGCATTCATTGAAGAACCGGCGATTGTTAAGTCCGGTTAGACCGTCTGTGGTTGACATTTCTGCCATTTTTTTCTGTGCCTCGACGACCTCTTGCCTGAGCCCTGACATTTCCATGGAATTGGTCATGATGCGGTGCAGGGCCGCCGCGTTGAGCTTGTCTTTTGATAGGTAGTCATAGGCCCCGGCCTTGATAAGCTCCGATGCGACCATGGAATCTGCCTGACCTGTGATTGCTATTACTGGAACATCCAGGTTTTCAGCAATGGCCCTCTTCATGAAATCCAGCCCAGTTCCGTCCGGTAAAATGTAGTCCAGGAAAACAAGATCGAAATTACCCGCAGATAGTGCGGCGATGCCCTCGTCGATACTGCATGCTCGCGACCAGTCGATGTTGCCCATGGATTTCATGAGTTCCTCAAGTTGACAATAGTCGTCATCCGAATCCTCGATGCAGAGCAAACGGATGTTGCTAAGCGGGCGCACCCTATCAACTGATGCCTTTCTCATTTCGGGTGTAACCTGGCCGTGCCTGATTAACTGAATGCGCTTTACCATGGAGGCAATGCGTTGACCTGCCTTGTCGATTGCCGCCAGGTGTTTGCCTAGACGCTCCGGGTTATCTTTATCCAGTTGCAGTAATTCGACACTGCCAAGTAGCGCAGTCAATGGCTGATTAAGATCATGGGCCGTGGCCCCGGCCACTTGTAACAATACCTTGAGCCTCTCTTCCTCGACAATGTGATCCTGCTGCTGCCTGATTGTTTGATTGGCGCTTTCGAGCACTTGCTGTTGCAATGCCAGGCGAAGGAATACAGTTACTTTGCTTTTCAGAATGTCGGCATTCAGAGGCTTGAACAGATAGTCCACTGCGCCGTTCTCATAGCCCTTGAATATGTATCGATCCTCCTTACTAAGGGCTGTCACAAATATAATGGGTATGTTTTGAGTTTTCTTGTTATCTTTCATCAGGGAGGCTAGTTCGAAACCGTCCATCTCCGGCATCTGCACGTCTAGTAGAGCCACTGCAAAATCATTGTGAAGCATTAGCCCCAGCGCTTCATTGCCAGATTGGGCCGTAAACACTTTTGCATCTAGAGATCTGAGAATCTTTTTCATCGCAAAAAGGTTTTCAGACCGATCGTCAACGACGAGGACGTTGATCGGTCTGTCTGCCGTAGCTGGCTCAGACGACATTATTAGCTCCATTTGGATTGGTACAGGATTTCAGGTCGCCCTTTGCTTCGCTGAGTTCGCAAAGAAAGAATGCGATTTCTTGTAATGTGAGAATATGGTCGGTTTTAGTTGCTTTGATTGCAGCGCGAGGCATGGTGGGAGATTCTGCGGTTTTTGGGTCCTGGACGATAGCAAGTCCGCCCGCCGCTTTGATTGCAGCAAGGCCTTGAGCGCCGTCGGAATTTGCTCCCGTCAGTATGACCCCGGCGACCCTGTCTTCGAATACTTCAGCCGCTGTTTCAAACAAAACATCGATGGAGGGGCGAGCGAAGCATACCGGAGGCTCGGTGGACAGAGCGAGTGTAGTTTCGTCCTCCACCAGTAAGTGATAGCCGGCGGGAGCGATATAGGCCGTTCCTTGTTCTAGATATGCTTTATCGGTAGCATCCTTGACGGCGATAGCGCATATACGGTTAAAGTGCTCACAAAGAAATCTACCGGAACCGCTTCGAACATGCTGCAAAATAACCAATGACAGGCCAAAGTCGGCAGGTAATGATGGTAAAATAGCAGTGAGCGCTTTTAATCCCCCGGCCGAAACGCCAATGACAACTGTCTCAATCACCGCCCCGACCTCCGGCTAAACTGGAGGCCTTTGGAAGGCCGCGCTTTTGAAAAATTCGCTCGTGCCTGGACACCGCCTCGAACTCCTGAGCGACTGGCGAGAACTCAAGCGACTCCTTCGATCCCAGGCACAGGAATCCACGATGGCTTAGGCTGTCTCGAAACAGATTCAGCACGCGGTTCTGCAGCATCTTGTCAAAGTAGATTAGTACATTGCGGCACAGGATCAGGTTCATTTCACCGAACACGCCGTCTGTTACAAGATTGTGGTTGGCAAAAGTGATGTTTTCTCTGAGAGCATCTGACATTCTGGCCGAATCGTCGTCTGCCGTGTAGTATTCAGTTAGGGAACTAGTGGTTCCAGACCGGTTGTGGTTATCCATGAATAATCGCATTCTGTCTAGCGGATAGATACCCGCCTTGGCCACGTCCAGAGACTCATTGTTGAAGTCTGTTGCGTAGATCTGCGTGCGCTGGTAAAGACCCTCTTCCTTGAGGATGACAGCCATCGAATAAACCTCTTCTCCGGTTGCGCACCCGGCATGCCAAATTTTTAGCGCTGGATATGTTTTCAGATAGGGTACTACTTTGGTACGAATGAGAGCGTAGAAATCAGGGTCTCTGAACATCTCTGTGACAGTTATCGACATTACCCTCAGGAAGTCGTTACACACGGAATCGTCTCTGAGAATCTGTGGAATGATTTCTGATATATGCTCTAAGCTCAGGAGATTCACCATCGAGGCCACACGCCGTTTGAGTGAGGCCTGGGCATAATGCCGGAAGTCATAGCCATAGCGGCGCTGTATGCTCTCGAGTAGCAAGTCTAGCTCCAAAGCTTTCAGGTCCTTTTCGTTCATCTGAACAGCAGCACCCTTAACAGTGACATCAGCTTTTCGACATCAACTGGTTTGGCCAGGTAATCGTTGGCTCCTGCCTCAATACACTTGGCCCGGTCTTCAGCCATGGCCTTGGCTGTCAATGCAACAATGGGAAGATCGCTGAAACGAGGTTGTTCGCGAATCTTTGCAATGGTCTCGTAGCCGTCCATGATCGGCATCATGATGTCCATTAGTACCAGTTCGATTTCACTGTCTTTATCCAGAGTCTCCAGGGCTACTTTGCCATTTTCTGCCATTACCACTGAAAGTTCGGCCTTTTCGAGAATCCGAGATAGAGCGAAGCTATTTCTCAGATCGTCATCGACGAGCAGGACTTTTCTGTCTTTTAGCAAATGAGTGGGGTCGTGCAACATACGAAGCAGTTGCTTTTGCTGCTGCGGAAGAGAATGGGCCACTGTGTGCAAAAATAGTGAGGCTTCATCCAGCAGACGCTCGGGTGAATCCGCTCCTTTGATTACCACCTTGGCGGCGTAATGATCGAGTTTGTGAACCTCGTTCGGGGTGAGATCCTTGCCGGTGTAGACAATTATGGGGGGCAAGTTGACAGCGGGGTCCTTCTCGAGTTGCTCAAGGAGTTCGAAACCAGACATGTCAGGCAGACCGAGATCGAGGATAATACAGTCGAAATTCTGCTCGACAATTCGCTGGTGCGCCTGGTTGCCGCTACCTGCGCCCGTGATCTGTACGCTCTCACTCGCCACTAATGTCGATACCGCCTTGCGTATATTTCCGTCATCCTCGACCAGTAGAACCTTCTTCAGGCTATTTTCAACATGACCATCGATCGCGCTAAGAGCGTTATCGATATCCGCTGTGTCGATGGGCTTGGTCAGATAGCTGGCTGCACCTTTTTGCATGATATGGGGCGTTTTATCTCTTGCTGAGACTACGTGTACGGGAATATGACGTGTGGTTAGATCAAGTTTAAGCCCGTCTAACACTGTAATCCCATCAATGTCCGGAAGCCCGAGATCGAGGATGATCGCTGTGGGTTCATGCGCCTTGGCGAGGTGGAGTCCGCTGTTACCATCGCAGGCGATCAGACACTTGAACCCACTTTTTTGTGCCTGGTGCATGATGATTCTGGCGAAGGGCAAATCGTCCTCAATGATGAGAATAGATCGGTCGCCTGGCTGGAGCTCTTCGCGATCATCTGCCAATAATTCCGGGGCCAAGTCGGGGGACGTTTGAGGCTGGAGTGCGTGGGATTCCTCGCGTTTTTTGCTCGCCACTTCGTGGTGCTGATCGGGGGGGGGCTCGACTCTGTGGGCCCGGCGTTCCAGAGGCAGATACAGGGTGAATATGCTACCTGTTCCCACCTCGCTATCGAGTTGTATCTCGCCGTTAAGAAGCTGGGCAAGCGCCATGGAAATGCTCAGACCCAAACCGGTGCCACCGTACTGCCGACTGGTCGAGCCATCGGCCTGTTGAAAGGCCTCGAAAATGGCATCGTGTTTATCCTTGGCGATGCCCGGCCCGGTATCGCGTACAGAGAAGGCTATCGTATTAGCGGGAGTTAAATGACTGCTGTCGAGCCTGACACTCTCCTCAGGGCATCCGATATGGAGGCATACGCTACCCTCGGCTGTGAACTTGACCGCGTTGGACATGAAATTGCGCAAAATCTGCTCCAGTCTTTGCGCGTCTGTAATCAAGGCCGTGGGCATATCTGGCGCAATAGAAATTATCAGTTCCAGTTCTTTCTCAGTAGCACCTCGCTCAAACTGTTGCTGTATATTGCTCGCGATGTCGGTTAACTGGACCTCCTCGTTATGGACCTCCATCATGCCAGCCTCAATCTTTGACAGATCGAGAATTTCATTGATCAGGGCCAATAGGTCCTGGCCACCACTGTGGATAATATGGGCCGACTCCACTTGCTCCTCAGTGAGATTACCTTCGTCATTACCTGCCAGCATTTTGGCGAGGATTAGCAGGCTGTTAAGCGGGGTCCGCAATTCATGCGACATATTTGCCAGGAATTCCGATTTATACTTATTGGCCTGCGCAAGCTCCTTGACCTTCTTATCGACTATCTCCTTGGCTTCTTCCACTTCCTCTGTTCGTTTTTCAACCTCTTGTTTTTGTCGCTCCAGCGCCTCGGTTTTTTCCTCCAACTCCTCATTGGAGGCTTTGAGTTCGTCACTTTGTAATTCGAGTTCCTCGTTGGAGGCTCTCAGTTCCTCCTGTTGACTTTGCAATTCCTCCGACTGGCTTTGCGATTGTTGGAGAAGCTGGGCCAGCCTCGATCTGTCAGTCGCGGAGCCCAGGGCAACGGCGATATTTTCAGATGATTGCCGTAGCAGGCTTAGTTGGAGGTCAGAGAACTTATCTACAGATGCAAATTCGGCCACGCCAATTAATCGACCCTCGTGGAGCAGCGGTGCGGCCAGTATATGACGTGGTGAGGTATTGCCCAGCGAGGAGCTCAGCTGTGGGTAGTCTTCGGGGACATTGGAGAGCGAAATCATATGCTTCTCCAGAGCAGCCTGGCCTGTTATTCCTTCTCCCAGTTGAATCTCCCGGCTTGGGTTGATCGGCTTGTAACGTGCATATGTGCTATGCAAGACAAGCACATCGCCCCTTTCATTGGCCAAATAAAGGGACGCCATTTTCGCATTGAGAGCTTTGGCCATGTAGGCGATGGTTCGTTGTGATAACTCGCGGATATCATCCGTGTCCGCCATTGTTTCGACCAGTTCCAGGGTATGGTTTCTGAGCCAGGCCCTGTCGCCCAACGCTGTAGTCATTCGAAGCAAAGATAGTCCCAGGCGGTCCTGAGGTCCTTTGGGGTCTACGGTGATATCAAATTTACCATCGGCCACAGCCTCGACCGCCAGCGAAGCTTCCCTAAGTGTCTGTGTCATTCCCCGCCAGGCTTTACCTAGTTCATCGTGGTCGCCACGGAGCGTGATATCTGCCGAAAAATCCCCGCTGGCGATTACCCTGGCCTGTGCGGTCGCCTCCTTGAGCGTGTCGACAATTCTATGGATCGAGGCCAGTATGCCTGTGCCACCAACGGTCTTGATGTCAAGGTCGCCCAGAGCAATTTGAGCGGCGATCTGCCTAATTTTGGCGGGGTCAGCACCGACCTGAAGAATAATGGAGCGCATGGTTATAATTGCCACAAACAAAGTGGTGCCAACGACTAACAAGGCCAGAATCAGGGTAAGGACGAAGCGGGATGAGGCCGCACTGGCCAGCTTATCTGTGGTGGTGAGCAACTCACTGGATAACCAGTCTTCCACCCGCTTTAGAGCATCTATTTTCTGTGTCTGCTTATCAAACCACCGAACTGGGTCTATGTTGAGGGTCTCGCGGCTTATTCGGCGCATAGCCTCGAGTGCAGGGGTGTCACTTATCATTACAGTGGAGCGGATTGCCTCGGTGCCCTGACCTTGTGAGCGCATTGTGGCAGCCGTGTTCAGCGCACTTTTATAGCTATTGATCGCATCGCTCAGTAAAGTGAGATCCTTTAGCACTGTTTTGGGGATGCTCTCCTGCCGCCGATATTTGGCAAGGGTCTCGCCGATAGTATAAAAATCTTCGTTGAAAGCGTCGAGAAACTGTTGTGAGCCGTGCTGGAGGTAGTTGTTTGAATTGTAAATCAGACCACCGTATGCGGTGATATCGTGTAGCTCATTGGCCAATTGTTGGCTGGCAATAAGGGTAGAGCGCATGCTTTCGACCTCTGCGAAGACCGGGTCTCTGAGTGTAGCCTCGAGCATGCGCCGTTGCTGCGTATCGGCCAGGTTAAAGAAGAGTCTTTTGTACGTCGCCTGATCGTTGATGAGCTTGGTGAACATTTCGTACAGGCCTTTGTCAAACTGGCCCCGGGCTAAAACGTAACTCCCAATTGCGCGCTCAATCCCTGTAAATTCCTTGCTTTGAAAGAAGTTTGCGTAGGCGTTGAATTCCCCCTGCTGATTAATGGAACTCAGGGTGACAAGCTCGGCGATAAAGGAAAGAAACTGCCCATTGAGGGTGTCAGTGTAATAGCCAAGTGCCTCTGTATAGTCCATTTCACGGTGCAGGATTATGCGACGTTTTTGGTCGATTTGAGCCAGATCGGCGATGGCTTGGTTCAGTTTCTGGGGGAAACGTGTACCGAACTCCAAAACGTCAAAATGTGTCAGGAAGGATTCTGCTGCAGCGATTTTAGTGTCGCTCAGTCTGTGCTGAGTAATTAGTTTTGCTGAAAATTTTTCCCTGCGGGCCGTATTGATTGAACCCAGATAAGCCGAGGACAAACCCCGCTCTTTCTGCAGTTCGTGAACCATGTCACTGAATATGACAGTAAACTGGAGCAGTTGAAATGTTCTCTCGGTTTCGGCGACCGAATTAAGGGACCTGCGAATTTCCAACTGCACAAAAAACAGCACTGCCAGTAATGGAATTACCAACATGATAATCATTTTTGCCCGCATGGGAATTGGGCCTTTAAACACGCGCTGGCTCTCCGTACTTGGCTTCGGCAATGTCAGGACTCGAGCTCATGCTGTTTCCTTCATGGGAGTACCGGACCGCATATTCAATGCACGGGTTAGTCGAAGGTCATCACGGGGCATTCGCCGAAACAGGGTAATGGACACCACCGTGCAGAGGTCGATTATAGAGTACCGTCAGGGCGGAGGCTACTCGCCCCCATATAAAGCGGCTATCCACCGCTCTCCGCCAGGGAGGGGGCTTGCTCCAGCTTCGCCAGGTCGTCTAACAACTCGGTATTCGTGCTTTGGGCCTGCCGGTCCAGGGCCTCGAGTTGTTGGCGATCTTTTTCAAAACTGCTGACGATGGCGTCACTGCGTAATTGGGTACGTATTTCGTCGGTATTAAGCTCCCTCTCCACGTCGGCCTTGACCTTATCAAAGCCACGTTTTAGCCGCGCGAGCCAAGCCGAGCAGGTACGAATGGCCTCGGGTAATCGCTCTGGCCCCAGAACAAGAAGGCCAACAATGGCCACCAGAAGCAACTCGGCGAAACCAATATCAAACATGATTTCGCCGGCAGCACAGGGCGATGGCCCTGCAATGTTTAGTGCTTGGCTGCCTCGTCATCCTGGTGGTCGCTGGAGCCATGATGGCCCTCGTGGTCCGTATTGTAGATACCCTTGGGCAAGATAGGAGCGCGCTCTGGCCTTAGCTGCGCAAAACCACTATTTCTGTCCCCCTGCTGCACATCGTGAGGATTGTGGCACTCGGTACAAACGAACCAGCGCTTTTTGCCGTCTGAAGCCCACTCACCTATGCGCTTTCCGTGCATGCCCTCGCGCCAGCCTCTATAGATCTGGCCGTGACACTTACCGCAGAGTTTCTGGGGCTGGTTAAAGCTGATTTCATTGCCAAAATTATCGACCAGCTTATTGCGGGTCGTGGTGTGATGGCAGTCCAGGCACCAGATACCCCCCCTGCCATGCTGTAAGTTGAGGGAATCCGGCACAACGTCCTTGTGCATGTTGAGTGCGCGGGGGTTTTTGTCCTTGGGCACGGGTGGGAATACGCCGTTATGGCAGGCCACGCCGCACAGTGCCATCAGCTTCAATTTGGATTCTCTGGGTTTGACCACCGCCTCACCATGAGAGTAATCCGCTTCGATGGGCATTTCCCCCATAGGCTGCGTTCCATCGTAGGGGTCTCCCCACCACAGGACCCCGCCGGTTCTCGGCGAGCATTTAACATTTGGAAGGCCTGGAGACACCTCCTTTTGTGTTACTTCGGAAGCACCTTTACGGCTTTCGAAACACTCGGTGGTCTCTTGGGAGAATGCTGCAGGTGCGCCCGTTAACAGAAGCAACACCACTGCACTGATTTGAAGTTTTTTCATTACTGCCTTCTCTCTTCTCTTACGCCCCTACAGATGCAGTGGCGCGATAATTGGTGATGACTTAAGTTACTGCGTTTTAGTGTACTTCACATCACCTAACACGATCCCGATGGCACCTTTCAAAAGGACAGTGAGAATTAGAAATCCGATCGCCCAATTACCCAGGCAATTCATAATTTCTATCATGGTGGGTGAATATTGAGTGAACTCACCGATGGGCGTGGGGATGGAGCCGGGGATTAAAAGGCCCATACCTTTCTCCACCCAGATACCCAGGAATATGAGAACACAGATATAAGGTAGCACCGTGTAGTTTTTCCGCACTCTGGGGATGAGAAGTAATACCCAGCCGACCAACATTGCAACCAGAGAGCCCCAGAACCAGGGAACAAGGTTACTCAGACCGTGCTTGCCAAACATCAGGTAGCGCAGGCCGTCGGAGTGCTCCGTGGGATGGTACAGCTCTGTTACTACCTCGGATAGGGTCAGAAACAGACCAATACTCAGACACCCTACAACTATGGTGGACAACATATTTATTGCCTTGTCCTCAATCCACAGGGCCGTATTTTTTCTGATAATCAGGAAGATAACGATAATCAGCGATGGACCCGCTGCAAACGCTGTTGAAATGAACCGAATGGGCATCATTCCGTGGTGCCACATAGGTCGGGCCGGCATGGTGTTGATTAAAAAGGCCGTTACCGTGTGAATGCTAAGTGCCCAGACGATTGAAATGAATATGAGCGGCAAATAGAAGTTGTTGTTGAGGGGTCTGCCGGTGTACTTCTGGTACAGGTAGTAAAAACCACAGACCAGATTGAGCAGGAAGTAGCCTATCAACACCATTGTATCCCAGGTCAGCATGGAATTTGGAAAGTTATAAATGCCCAGCAGGGGCACCATGTGCCAGAGGCGATCCGGTCTTCCCATATGTGAAAAAACAAACAAAATGCACATAATAACCGCAGCAATGGCCAGCATTTCTCCCAACACGGCTACTTTGTGCAACGGCTCATACTTGTAAACGTAGGCGGGAAACACGATGGTGACGGCTCCTGCGGCGACCCCCACTAAAAATACGAAGTTAGCCAGATAAAGCCCCCAGCTCACTTGATCGGACAGACCTGTGACAATCATTCCCTGGGTAAACTGCATGTAATTGCCATAGGCCCAGGGTAGGAGAAACAGGGCCAGGAAACCCATCCACGCGTAGAATCGTAGTCCGCCCTTAAAGATGTAGGAGATATAATCGATGACGAACTGAATCATAATTTTCATGCTGCTGTTCCTCAATCGACGTAGTAGAAGAATTTGGGATAGGTGTTTAGCTCTGCTTTCAGTCTGAACACCCGCTTGGTTGCCAGTACTCTTCTCACCTCGCTGTTGGGGTCTAGCAGGTTGCCGAATTTGCGCGCGCCCACCGGACATACTTCAACGCAAGCCGGATAACGGCCTTGCCTCGTTCGCTGAATACAAAAGGTACACTTCTCCACCACGCCCTTCATGCGAGGTCGATTGCCAAGATAATGGGTGTCGGGATTCATTTCTTCTTTTGGCAGTTTGGGTTCGCCCCAATTGAAGCGGCGTGCCCAGTAGGGGCAAGCGCCTATGCACATACGGCAACCAATACACCAGTTGTAGTCGATAACAACCGGGCCGTCCGCCTCGCGATAGGTAGTCCTGACCGGACATACCTTTACACAGGGTGGCTTTTCACACTGCATACAGGCGATGGGCATGTAGTGGGAGTCCTGTTCTGGCACTTTATCTGGTTCGTAATAGTGTTCGCCCTCCAGCACCACTCCGACGGCACCGTAGGCATTTCCGCCGACCTGAATGCCGACTTCTCCGGGGTAGCCGTCTTTCAGCTTCTCCTGGGTAAATTCGCCTTTTTCCATTTTGAGAACCCGGATCCACTCAATTTCCTGCTCATCGCCACGGGTCTGGTTGTTTTCCTGCACGCAGGCTTTTACGCAGCGTCTACAGCCGATACATTTCTTTATGTTGAGCGCGTAGCCAAATAGAACATTATCCGCTGCCTCTGTGCCATCGACGGTAACGTCCTTTTCATATTCCAGCGAGTAGCGTTTTTCCAGGCGATCCAGTGCCTCTGCTTTTTCTTCATCGCTCATCAGGCGGTAATTACCCTGAAAATGCTCGGCCCAGGTCGTGTTGGCATCGGCGTCATCGGAGCCGGTAACCAGAGCGGCGGTGCCCATAAGTGAGGCAGCACTCATGCCCGCAGCGGAGTTTTGAACGAAGGTCCTGCGCGATGGGGAGTCGAGGCTACGGTCATCCTGAGCGTTGGGATCCCATTGCCCAACAGACTCACCGCCACACGGCGACTGGTCTGAGAGTTCAACGACGGGTATTGTATTTTCTGACACGGTGGTTCTCCAAAAAACAGGATGGGAGTGGAACGTCTACGAGATAGCTATTGCCGGCGCACCACAAAACACGGGGGTTAGAGGCCAACCTGCGAAATATAGCACAAACACACCAACAAAGGCCGATGCTGCCCGGCAAACGTCTAAAATTGTCAGAATAATAGGATATATCTGATTAAGATCAAAGGAATATTAGCTGCGATTTACCGAGGCATGCCATAATCGTGGGTTCGCGAGCCCCACGGTACGAAAAATGAATCCAAAGACCAAGATCTACTTTGGGCCACCACTGGCCATCTTGACTGAAGCTGAAAATAATACGATGGAGATTAGCGGGCGGGTGAACCGTACTGCGGAGCGCTATCTGGAAATGATGAAGGAGCACGGGCTTGAACTGAGTGATGCCGAGCGAGCTTGCCTGACCCGGGTTTGTGACTTTGGGTTTATGGCACCCTCTGAAATCAGGGAAATGGCCATTGATGTGAGAATGTCAGATTATGGAATAGAGGGGCTGGATCGCGAGCTTCTCGCAGGGAAACTGGAGGCTGCGTCATTTGCAGATCTGGTTGCAGTTGTCGAAGAGCTGGGGTTTTAGGGCTTTGGGCTAAAATAGCAGCCCAGACGCGCCAGATTTTGGAAAAGAGTCTATTTGTATTTTGGTATTGCCAATCCCAGGCGATAACATTTGCATCTGACTATCTCAATACAATCAAGAGAGAAAGACAAAATGCCTATCACTCCAATGGATGAATTACTGGCTCATCAAACACCAGAGACCTTTGATCAGGTCTATACCAGCGATCGCAATTTTTATGATCGATACTATTTTAATCTGCACACGAAATCAGAGGCTCTGTTTCTGGTCTTCAGTATGGGTCAGTACCCCAATCTTGGCACCACGGATGCATTCGTTTGTATCGTTTACAAGGGCAAGCAACATGTGCTGCGCTGTTCTCGGGAGTTGGGTAGCAACCGCCTCAATGCAACGGTAGGCCCCTTTGCGGTCGAGGTTGTCGAGGGCCTTAAAACGATACGCATACACTGTCTCGATAACGCACACGATATTACCTTTGATCTGACCTTTGATGGGACCGCGCCGGCGGTAGAGGAGCCGCGCACGGTGATGCGCAAGGGTGCACGTATTACCATGGACACTTCTCGCTATACACAGCTGGGTAAGTGGAGGGGTACCCTGAATATAAAGGGAGAGCAGATAGCCATCGATCACGACAATTATCTGGGAGTTCGCGATCACTCCTGGGGCATTCGCCCTGTGGGGGAATCTGAGCCACTAGGCATTCATATCAACGAGTACATGGAAAATTACGGCTTTTTCCATATGTGGGCACCCATGCAATTCGAGGATTATCAAATAAAGGTTTTTATCGAGGAAAATGCCGATGGCAGTGTGATCGTTCAGGAGAGTGTGAAGATTGACTCTTATGAAAAAGGCGGCGCCGTTCACCAAATGGGTAAGCCCCGGCACGCCATCAAGTACAAAAGTGGCACGCGTGAGCTGGAGTCGGCAGAATTACGTTTTGATGACGAAAATGGCAATCCCATCACCATTCAGTGCCAGGCTTTGACCTGTGCCTATCTGGCCGCTGGGACCGGTTACTTCCCCAATCCGGAGTGGGTGCATGGTCAGTACCAGGGAAAGTTCAAACTTGAAGCTGTCGAGTACGATGTCAGTTCACACGATGCGCGCAAGGAGCTGGGCCCTCTGTATGAAACCATTGTTCGGTTCGAGTCGAGCACAGGGGAAATTACCTATGGCATGTTCGAAAATTTGAGTATTGGCAGTCACGAGCCCTATGGTTTTGATTCCTTTGAGGCGGTCGCAGAATAACCGATAACGAGGCTGGGACAACGATGAAGACAGTCGGCCGGGTTAGCGAGATCTGGCGCTATCCTGTTAAAAGCCTCGGGGGCGAATCGCTTGAGCGGGCCGACATACACGCTATGGGCGTGTGCGGTGACCGCAGTTGGGCTCTAGTCGATAGGGAAACCAGTGACATAATCGGTGCCAAGCGCTATGCCCGATTACTGGAATTAAGCGCCAGTTATAGCACATACAGTGAGCGCGAATGGCTGTATGGTCCCGATGTGCCGAGCGCGAATATCCTGCTTCAGGATGGGAATACAGTCGATACGAGAGCAAAAGAAGCTCAGAGCCTGCTGACTGAGCTGATTGGTGCTGAAGTGACACTTGAGCCGCTGCAACCGCCCGAGAGTCGGGATCACTACCGCCTGTCAAAGCCACTTAGCGAGGAGGATATTGCCCGGCAGATGAATATCAAGAAGGGTGAAGAGGCTCCCACGTTTGATGGGGTAGACCAGGAAATGCTGGCCCTGCTGGCAGAGTATGCTACTCCCCCTGGCAAATATGTGGATGCCTTTCCGCTGCATCTGCTGACCACTGCTTCTCTTGATCAGCTCAGGCTCGATGGTGGTGGAGATGCAAATGCCAGGCGATTTCGTCCTAACCTGATCATAGAGCCCGACGACAATAAGCCCCAGTATCTGGAATTCAGTTGGGTAGGGAAAACACTGACCATCGGCAGTACTGTACTGAAAGTCGATAGCCGCACCATTCGCTGCGCCGTGCCAGCGAGGGCCCAACCGCAATACAAACTTCAGCGTGACCCCGAGGTCAGCCAAGCCCTGTACAGGAACACCGAACGTAACCTGGGAGTAAATATCGTGGTGATTGAACCTGGCACCATTACGGTCGGCGATAGCGTTCAAATTCAGCAGTAACAACAGAGGAATGGAAAAATGACGATTGAGCACATTAAGCCGGAAGGCCTGTTTAACATGGATGGCTTTACCCAGGTAGTGACATCTACCGCGAGTAAAACCGTCTATATCGCAGGCCAGGGCGCCTTCGATAAGGACTTTAATCTGGTGGGAGCCGGGGATTACCATGCCCAGACAACCCAGGCACTGACCAACCTGAAGATTGCCCTTGCGGCTGCCGGTGCAACCCCCGCC
>JABHWT010000121.1 GCA_018657645.1 Halieaceae bacterium
CCGTTTATCGCCTCAGGTAGCGAGCCTATACGCGCCAGGCCATCACCTGAATCGCCGGTCAGGAGTTGCTGCTCCGATACCCCCATGAGCCTTCCAAAGCAGACGTTATTACCCAGTTGCGGGTGAGCATCCAGCGGTAAATGATAGACCAGCAAGCTAATGTCATTTCCCAGCAAAGCGCCGAGCCGGCGGCGTTTCATACCAATTACCAGCGGGCTTTCATCCCGCCAGAAATAGCCGTGATGAACAAGAATCGCATCTGCACTCCAGTCTATCGCTTCGTCTATCAAAGCCTGGCTCGCAGTAACGCCGGTTGCGAGCCGTACAACTCGAGACCGTCCCTCCACCTGCAAACCATTCGGGCAATAATCCTGAAACCTCTCAGGGGTCAGGCATTCGTCCAGATGCTGCTGCATTTCAGTCAGTGCAATCGCCATTTTCCTACTCCCTGGGGTCATTACAACAAAGGCACACTATTATCGTCTGCCTCGCATCATATACAATGCAGAATCACACAATAAACACTGGCCCACATGAGAAATGTTCTGAAGTTTGTAACCTGGCCAGCTATCGCTGGCCTGCTTGCTGCATTGCTGATTCTGGATCGCTTCCTGCTACCTTCGAACCGGGTAGTGAGCGGCCCCATGAACGTAGCTGCCAGTTATGCCCAGGCCGTGGCTACAGCCACCCCCTCAGTGGTTAATATCTATACCTCCAAGCTGGTGCTGCAAAGGCCCCAGCGACGGCCCAACAGCTATTTCCCTCCCACTTACAGACAATTGCAACCTCGACCACAGATTGAGAAATCGCTGGGTTCTGGGGTCATCATGTCGAATTTAGGACACATTCTGACCAACAATCACGTCATTGCTGGTGCAGATGCCATTCAGGTCTTATTGCAGGATGGCCGCTCGGCAGAGGCCCGTGTAATAGGCATCGACGAAGCAACGGACCTTGCTATTCTCCACACGGAACTACCAGGCTTACAAGCTATCGAGCCAGGTGACCCCGATACGATCAGGGTCGGCGATGTCGTCTTGGCCATAGGCAACCCGCTAGGCTTCGGGCACTCGGTAACCCAGGGCATAATATCAGCGCTGGGGCGGTATGGAAGACAGTTGGGAGATTATGCAGATTACATTCAAACAGACGCCACCATTCACCTTGGAAGCTCCGGGGGAGCACTGGTTGACACCCAGGGTCGGCTTCTGGGCATCAACACGCTGATATACACAGCCAACAATCAATCAACCTCGACTCCAACCGGTATCGGTATTAGCCTGGCCATACCGGTGAATCAGGCACGGTTCGTAATGAATGACTTAATCGCCTACGGCAAGGTCATCAGAGGCTGGCTGGGCGTGAGTGTCGACTCGGTGAGTAAACCCGGTGGCGGCGAAAATTACCAGGGGCAGGTGCTGACCGTTAGTGCGGTATCTTCTGGCGGTCCGGCGCAAAAAGCCGGGATCAAGCCGGGTGACATCATCACCCACATCGACAACGAGCCGGTTTACAACGGCAGAGTCACGATGCAGCGTATAGCCCTGCTACGACCCGGCGACAGTATTGCCGTTACAGTGCAACGCCGGCAGCAAAGTATAGATCTCACCGCCGTGCTGGGCGTTCAACGTCAATCACCCACCAATTAGTGTATCTCGTCACCACCACCTGCAAGACGCATCTCTGCGCTGCGTGCATGTGCGGTTAGCGATTCTCCTCGAGCCAGGACTGAGGCAACCTGCCCCAATTCTTCAACGCCCCGCCGACTGCATTGGATGATGGAGCTGCGCTTCTGGAAATCGTAGACACCCAGCGGTGAGGAAAAGCGAGCGGTTTGCGAAGTGGGTAGAACGTGGTTGGGACCAGCGCAATAGTCTCCTAGCGCCTCCGACGTGTAAGCTCCCATAAAAATTGCGCCCGCGTGCTGTACCATTGGCAATAGTGCTTCTGGATCGCGTACAGACAGCTCGAGATGCTCCGGAGCCAGCTGATTGCTCACCGTTACGGCTTCTACAAGATCGCGGGTTCGGATCATCGCTCCCCGATCATTGAGCGAGGCACAAATAGTAGCGGCGCGCTCCATTTCCGGTAGAAAACGGTCAATGCTTGCGCTCACCGCATCCAGGTAATCACCATCGGGGCATAAAATAATAGCCTGGGCATTTTCATCGTGCTCTGCCTGGGAAAACAGGTCCATGGCTACCCAGTCTGGGTTCGTGCTGCCATCACAGATAATCAGAATCTCCGAGGGACCCGCCACCATGTCAATCCCCACCTGCCCAAAAACCTGGCGCTTGGCAGTTGCTACATAGATATTCCCCGGACCCACTATTTTGTCAACTGCAGGTATTGTCTCGGTTCCGTATGCCAGGGCGGCAATCGCCTGTGCACCACCGATAGTAAATACCCGATCGACTTCAGCGATTTTAGCCGCAGCCAGCACCAGTTCACTCACTACACCTCCGGGCGCTGGCACCATCATGATAAGCTCTCCAACACCAGCCACCCTGGCTGGTATCGCATTCATCAATACGGAGGATGGGTAACTTGCCTTACCGCCGGGAACATATAGACCCACTCGTTCCATCGGCGTAACTTTTTGGCCAAGAAGATTATCGGACGCATCCCGGTATTGCCAACTCTCCAAACTCTGGTGTTGATGAAAATCTCGCACGCGCTCGGTCGCTCGTCTCAACGCATCACGCTCAGCAGGGGCAATAGAATCAAGAGCGGCAGTAAGCCGATCCGATGACATTTCCAGCTCCGATATAGACCTGGCATGTGATCGGTCATACCGCTGGGTGTACTCCAATAGCACATCGTCCCCACGCGACTTTACCGTGGCTATAATATCCTCCACCGTACGACTCACACTCAGATCCATCTCTTCCTGCCGCGTGGTCAGATTCTGCAGGCAAGATGCAAAGTCGCTATCGGCAGTGTCCAATTGCAACATGTCAACGTCCCAGGCCCTGGTGTTTTTTACCACACTAACCGCCCTCCACTACTTCCGTGATTTGGTTGATGATTTCCTGTAGCGGGGCGTACTGCATGCGCATCGCAGCCTTATTAACTACCAACCTTGAGCTAATAGAGGCAATTTCCTCCAATGGCTCCATACCATTAGCGCGCAAAGTGCCGCCCGTATCCACGATATCGACAATTAAGTCGGCCAGATCCATCAGCGGAGCCAACTCCATTGCACCGTACAGCTTTATCACATCGGCATGCATGCCTTGTTCGGCAAAATAACGCTTTGTGATGTTGGCAAATTTACTGGCAACGCGAATACGCGCACCGCTGCCCTTCCACCCCACCGGGCCAGCAGTCATTAATCGGCAACGTGCTATTCCAAGGTCCAGGGGCTCATAAAGCCCCTCTGCTCCCTGCTCGAGTAAAATATCCTTACCCACCACTCCAAGGTCGGCCGCTCCCAGGCGAACATAGGTGGGCACGTCAGTACCTCGAATGATAATCAGGCGCAGGTCCCGATGATTGGTATTAAAGATCAGCTTGCGACTTGACAGCACATCTTCAACAGGCACTATTCCCGCTCGCGCTAGAAGTGGCAGAGTTTCTTTGAGAATGCGCCCCTTGGTCAGCGCCATTGTGAGTTTGTCACTCATAGATGCGCCATTCTACTATGGCTCAATCGGAAAGACGCCTGATATCAGCGCCCAGCAGTTGCAGTTTCTCCTCGATACATTCATATCCGCGATCAATGTGGTAAATCCTGTCTACACAGGTTTCACCAGCTGCCACTAGCCCGGCGATGATAAGACTGGCTGAGGCGCGCAAATCGGTCGCCATGACTGGCGCACCCTGAAGGCTACTCTGCCCAAAGATCATTGCCGTATTACCCTCTATTGAGATGCTTGCACCCATTCTGTTCATTTCGTGTGTTTGTATCAAGCGGTTCTCAAACACCGTCTCAGTAATAGCTGCGGTGCCATCGGCCACAGTATTCATAGCCATAAACTGCGCTTGCATATCAGTGGGAAAGCCTGGATAAGGTGCGGTTTTTATATTGACGGCCCTGGGCCTTCGACCCTTCATATCCAATGAAATCCAATCCTTGCCTACCGCTATTATTGCGCCGGCCTCCCGCAATTTCTGCAACACAACTTCCAGGTACTCGGGGCATGTATCCTTGAGCTTAATCCTGCCGCGTGTAGCAGCTGCCGCCACTAGATACGTACCTGTCTCTATCCGGTCTGGCATCACATCGTAGGTGCACCCGGGCAGTCGATCTACACCATCGATAACAATCGTGTCAGTGCCATGACCTGATATTTTCGCTCCCATGGCAATGAGACATTTGGCCAGGTCTACGACTTCGGGTTCCCGCGCGGCATTTTCAATGACCGTCTGCCCCTGGGCCAGTGTCGCTGCCATCATAATGTTCTCAGTGCCGCCAACGGTCACCATTTCCATGATAATTCGTACGCCCTGCAGCCGCCCGTTTACCTCCGCATTGATATAACCACCTTTCACATTAATCGTAGCACCCATTGACTCCAACCCTCGCAGGTGCAAATCAATCGGTCGACTCCCGATCGCACAGCCACCAGGGAATGATACCCTTGCCTTTCCAAAATGCGCCAACATGGGACCAAGAACCAGAATCGAGGCCCGCATGGTTTTTACCAGTTCGTAAGGTGCAGAGTAATTCGATATGGTTTTGACATTGACCTCAACACTGAGTTTTTCATCAATGACCAGTTCAACACCCATGCAGCCCAACAGCTCGATCATGGTGGTCACATCATGCAGATGGGGCAGGTTGCGAATAATAACAGGCCCATCTGCCAGCAATGTCGCTGCCAAAATAGGCAAAGCGGCATTTTTTGCCCCCGAAATGCGCAATTCACCGCTCAGTTGCTTACCACCCTGTATGGCTAGTTTGTCCAATTGGTCTCCGATATATCTGCGAGTTTAACCACGGGAGTGCTCGAGCCATTCCTGGGGTGTAAAGGTAGCGATGTTAACAGCGTGAATACTTCCCTCGGCAATCTGAGAGGTTAGTGCAGCATAGACCAACTGCTGTTTTTTCACTGCCCGCATGCCCTCGAATACCGCCCCGATTACAGTTAAATCGTACTGATCACCAGAGCCACGAACAATTATTTCACATTCATCCAAATGCGCTTCCAACAGTGCCGTTACTTGAGCTGCGTCCATCATTACACCCTGAGTTGCTCCCATCATTGACCCGCATCAACTGCTAGAGGGAGGTTGAAAAACGGCATTTTAGGAGAAAACTGAGTGGATAGCGACCACCCCGCCAGGATTTGGCTCAGATTGCACTATCCTGGTTGGCACCCGCCCACTGACTAATCACCTCATTCAAGTCGCCATTATGCTTACGCGCGGCGGCCTGAAACTGGTTTTTATAAATTTCTCCCAGATTTACAGTTTCTATTATAACATTTCGCAGTTTCCATTCGCCGGCTTTGTTTCTCCCCATTTGATATAAAATCACATAGGGCTCGGGCTCTTCGCTGTAAATTAGCTGGCGAACCGAGATCCGGGATTCGCCAACTTCTTCCTCTGAGGGTGTGTCCACTTCTATCCGAGAGCTACCAAAAGCCAGCAACCCCTTCCCATAGGTCCGGACCAGGCCGACCCGCATTACGTCGGCAAAGCGATTCAAGTACTCCCGCAGTTGTGCCCGCCCCGCCTCGTCCAAAGACTGGTAGTAGTCCCGACTTGCGTAGGGACCCATAACACTGCGCGCAAATCCACGGTAATCGATCACGGGATCCAGAATTTCATGAATCTCGCGATAATATTCATGCAGGTCTTCAGAATCATCCTCCTCTACCCCACTCACCACGGACATTACTCGGGTGGTGGCATCCGAAACCACATCATGGGCGGTCTGATCTGCGCTAATTTCAGCCTGCCCCCATGCAACTGCGACCAGTAGCCATAAGCCAAAAATCCACCCTACTCGCCTATATTCAGACATTCATTCTCACCTTAAATCCAATTAGTGGTTTCCAGAGCCTCGCTGCCCTGTATAATTTGGACGCCATGCTTGCCAAAATGTGACTATGCTTGCTTCAATGCTTAAGACAACAAATGTACTCTTACAGTTCAATCGCCATAGCCTGGCGTGTACTGTAACAGGAATATAGCTTATATGTTGATTGCTGCAGCCGCCATCTTGGTTGGTTTCATAATTCTGATCTGGAGCGCCGATTTATTCATTGCTGGCGCTGCATCAATAGCCGAGAGCATGGGCATGTCGCCCATTATTATCGGTCTAACAATAGTGTCTCTTGGCACCTCGGCACCTGAGGTCCTGGTAGCCTTCATCGCGACCATGTCTGATGCAGGCAATCTCGCCATCGGTAACGCCATTGGCTCCAATATTGCCAATATCGGGCTGGTACTGGGAATCAGCCTACTAGTGATTCCAATGTGCGTCCACCGTAGCTGTATGCGGCAGGAAATGCCCGTTCTTCTTACAGTCACCTGTGGCGTGGGGTTTTTACTGCTCGACGGCGAACTGTCCCGACTGGACGGTTATCTAATGATGGGGGCACTCATCCTGTTGCTGAGTCAAATGGTGCGCAGTCAGGTGAGAGACAGCATTATAAGCGAGGAAGCGGAAGATGAACCCCTGCCACACCTGCCACTGGGGCGCGCTAAACTGACCTTCCTGCTAGGCCTGGCGCTGCTCATCGCCAGTTCTCGCCTGCTAGTATGGGGGGCGGTCGAGATAGCTGAGCAACTGGGAGTATCACAGCTGATCATAGGTTTAACTATTGTGGCCGTGGGCACTAGCTTGCCGGAACTGGCCGCAACCATTGCCAGCGCCCTAAGGGGCCATGCCGAAATTGCATTGGGTAACGTGATAGGCTCCAACCTGTTCAACTTACTGGCTGTAATGGCTATACCGGGCATAGTGGCGCCAGAAGTCCTTGAACCAGACGTATTGTCTCGAGATTACCTCGCCATGACCGCACTCACCGTATTTTTGGCCGTGGCAATCTATATTAGTCGCAGGGGTGGCAAAGCACCTCCAGACCATGCCTATCTCGGTCGCAGCATGGGAGTGGTGTTAGTCTCCTTCTATGCAATGTATTATTACTGGCTGTATTTGACCATTTAGGAAATCATGACGGAGTACTCCCCCATCAGCTTCATAAGCTCTGCGCAACGTACTATTCGCATGGAGTCCGCGGCCGTTGCGGCTCTGGAGCCCCGCATCGGTGCAGATTTTGATCGCGCCTGCGAACTACTGTTAGAAACGCGAGGTCGCGTTATCGTAACGGGCATGGGCAAGTCACACCACATTGCCAAAAAAATCGCGGCAACGCTTGCCAGCACCGGCACGCCAGCATTCTTTGTACACCCTGGCGAGGCCAGTCATGGCGATCTGGGTATGATTACATCCGACGACTCGGTCGTAGCCCTGTCCAATAGCGGCGCTGCAACTGAAGTAATTACCCTGTTACCAAGACTGAAGCGACTGGGCATTCCATTGGTCAGTCTGACCGGCAATGATCAATCTGTCTTGGCACTTGAATCCGATGCACATCTCAATACAGGCGTTGAGACAGAGGCCTGCCCGCTGGATCTGGCTCCAACCTCGAGTACTACCACTGCTCTGGTCATGGGAGATGCGATAGCCATTGCCCTGCTTGAAGCCCGAGGATTTAGTGCGGAAGATTTTGCCTTCTCGCACCCGGGCGGCACATTGGGCAAGCAGTTACTACTAAAAGTTTCCGATGTGATGCACTCGGGTGATGGCATACCCAAAGTGGCCCGGGACACTCCTCTATCCGAAGCCCTGCTGGAAATCAGTACCAAGGGACTGGGAATGACCACCGTAGTCGATAAGGATGGCGAATTAGTTGGAATATTTACCGATGGCGACCTCAGGCGAGCGCTGGATGCGCGTATTGATATCAACCAC
>JABHWT010000298.1 GCA_018657645.1 Halieaceae bacterium
AGGGCACCACGCTTCTTCCCGCGACACCAGCCGATTTTTTCGGAACACCAATCCAACAGCGCTGCATGGCTCCCGAGCATGGTCAGCACAGCGATGAAATTCTACGCGAGCTCGGTCGCTCAGAGGGGCAAATCAAGGCACTGCGCGAGGCCGGGGTTTTGGGTTCATCCGGCGGGGTTTAATATTTTAAAGGTTGAAGTGGCTTTTGGAAAACCGGGTGTTTATTCTAGGCACTATAATTTAAAAGGGTTAGCCGTCGTGAGACAAATTGTACTGGATACCGAAACAACGGGCCTGGAGGTATCTCAGGGGCACCGAATTATTGAGATCGGCTGTGTGGAGTTAGTAAACCGCAAGCTCACGGGCAATCGCTACCACCAATACATCCGGCCCGAGCGCGACATAGATCAGGGAGCTATCGAGGTTCACGGTATTACCGAAGAGGACCTGGCAGACAAACCACTCTTTTCGCAGGTAGTAGACGATTTTGTGGAGTTTGTAGCGGGCGCTACGCTCATCATTCACAATGCCCCGTTTGACATCGGCTTCCTCAATGCGGAAATTCAACGCCTTGGGCATCACTACCAGGCGGTCGATCAGGTCAGCAAGGTAATTGATACGCTGGTAATGGCCAGGGCCAAGCACCCGGGTCAGCGTAATAATCTTGATGCACTGTGCCAGCGCTACGACGTTGACAATTCGCAGCGCGACTTGCATGGTGCCCTGCTCGATGCAGAGATTCTGGCTGATGTCTACCTGGCTATGACGGGCGGTCAAACAGCGTTGCAGCTGTCCGATGTCGATAAGACCGAGGGTGGTAACGAATCAATGCAAATCAGGCGGCTATCGTCCGACCGCCCAGCCTTGCCAGTAATAAAAGCTAACAGTGAGGAACTGGCAGCTCACGAGGTGCAATTGGACGCAATAGCGGCCAGTTCAGGCGGGAGTGTCCTGTGGCGAGATTCTAGATAAAGAGCGCTACGGCAAGATAGCCAACGCTACCCAGAACAAGCGTATAGGGCAGGGCCATGATGACCATTCGCCCATAAGACAACCTAATCAGCGGTGCCAGGGCGGAGGTTAGCAGGAACAGGAATGCGGCCTGACCGTTAGGCGTTGCCACACTGGGCAAGTTGGTGCCTGTATTTATTGCAACTGCCAGTTGGTCGAATTCGGCTCGAGTAATGTCCCCTGCATCCAGTGCATCCTTCACTTCATTAATGTACACCGTCGCCACAAACACGTTGTCGCTAATCATCGACAGAATGCCATTGGCCAGGAAAAACATCGACGGACGTACATCGGCGTCCATGGCCAGTACTGCGTCTATGACCGGCGAAAACAGATGCTGGTCGTGAATGACGGCCACAATGGCGAAAAAGACAACCAGAAGAGAGGTGAAGGGAAGCGCCTCTTCAAAAGCATGCCCTAATTGATGCTCTTCCACCACGCCGTTGAATGCGGTCAACAAAACGATGACCATCAGGCCGATAAGGCCCACTGCGGCCCAGTGTTGCGCTAATCCTACGACTAATACCAGCGCCACCAGTGCTTGTACCCACAGGCGCACTGTAGAGCGCACATTGCGGCTCTTTTCCTCTTTCTCCTGAAATTCCACCAATATCTGGCGTACATTGCCTGGTAATTTGGAGCCATAGCCGAACTTGCCGGTTATCTCCAGTAGCCAGCAGGTAATCAAGCCGCACACCAGTACCGGCATGGTCACTGGGGCCATAATGAGGAAAAACTTGATAAAGTCCCACTCGGCAACCGTTGCAATAAGCAGGTTTTGAGGTTCACCAACGAGCGTGCAGACACCGCCCAGCGCCGTGCCTACAGCGCCGTGCATTAACAAACTACGTAGAAATGCCCTGAAATTTTCCAGGTCCTGCTGATGGCCTTCCTGCACGTTATCATCATCGGCGTGGTCGTGATCGTGATCACCGTGGCCGGGCTTATGCCCTGAGGCTACTTTATGATAAACCGTGTAAAAGCCTACTCCGACACTAATGAGTACCGCGGTGACTGTAAGCGCGTCGAGAAAGGCTGACAGGAAGGCCGCCAGTAAACAAAATAGCAGTGACAAAACAGGCTTGGACTTAACCTTCAACAGGATATGGGTGAACACGAAAAGCAGCAATTCCTTCATGAAGTATATGCCTGCCACCATAAACATCAGTAGCAGAATAACTTCGAAATTAGCCACCGTTTCGTTGTAAACCATTTGTGGTGTGGTTAGTCCCAGCACCACGGCCTCGATTGCCAGCAGGCCTCCGGGTTGTAGGGGGTAACAGCGAAGTGCCAGGGCCAGAGTAAAAATAAACTCGCCGATCAGAAGCCAGCCGGTTTGAAAGGGCCCCAGGGTGTACAGCACAACCGGGTTCAGCAGGAGGAATGCGACAATTGTTTGCTTATACCAGGTGGGCGAGGCACCGAGGAAGTTCTTCCATATTGCCTGAGTCACCGATTCATTCATCATAAGATACTGGCTATTAGTGAAATTAGTTTGGGCATTCTACGATATATATTGACTTGTTCGAAAGCTTTACGGCGATTAATTTACCCGGTATAAGGCGACTTGCTTGCCCCTGTGGTAGGGCCAGCATACTATACCCGGTCATTTCTCCAAATTGGTTGGAAAACACCATGTTTCGACCCGATAATATACCCCCTGAGTCAACGAACGGTGGCCTGCACCTCGTTTTCCAGAAGGGAGAGCTCATTAGCGACATGCGGTCGCCCGACGTATGCCTAATCCCCGACCAGCAGTTGGTGAGTAGTCGGTGGCCTGTATTGCGCAGGCAGTTTCTGGGCTATTGGCACGATCGCTCCTGCTATGCGGTTGAAATAGATGCAGCTGAGCACCTGGACCCCATGCAGTACCAGAAAGGCAGTTTGTACCTCATTTTAGGGCGCGTGGACGAGCAGGTGTTCGCGATGGCCGGACGCGCATTACAACTGCTGGCCTGGGAACAAGACCACCAGTTTTGTGGCCGCTGCGGTGCTGAGATGCGCCTCGATGAGCAGGAGAGGGCCATGCGCTGCGCCCCATGCCGTACGGTAATGTATCCCCGAATTGCCCCCTGCATCATTGTATTGGTTACCCGCGGCGAGGAGTTACTGCTGGCCAACAGTCCAAACTTTCGAGGCCCAATGTACAGTACCCTCGCTGGCTTTATCGAGGCTGGTGAGTCGGCAGAGGAAACCCTGGTACGGGAGGTTCGGGAAGAAGTGGGGCTGGAGGTGTGTAACCTGCGCTATTTTCGCTCCCAGTCCTGGCCTTTTCCCAATCAATTAATGCTCGGCTATTTTGCCGATTACGACAGTGGAGAAATTGTTTGTGACCCGGCAGAGATCTCGGATGCCCAATGGTTTCACTACAGCAATTTGCCATCGATTCCGCCGCCGACCTCTATCTCGGGGCAGCTGATACATCATTACATTAACAACCTTAGGGAGTAGGAGCTTGGAATTTATATACCAATATGGCCTTTTTCTGGCCCAGGCGGTAACCATTGTTGCGGCCATTCTGATTGCAGCGGGAGGGTTGTTTTCTATCGGGCATCGTCGACATGGCGAGCCGGAGGGGCACATTGAAATAAAGGATATCAACGAGAAGTACAAACATATCGGAGAGGAGATCGAGCAGGTCATTACAGAGCCACACTTGCTGAAGTCCGAGCACAAATCACAGAAGAAAGCGGACAAGCAAAAGACCAAAGACGCGAAAAAGCAAGCCAAGAAAGACCCTGAAAAAACTAAGAGCGATCAGCAGTCTCGCCTCTATGTACTTAATTTTGACGGCGACCTGCGAGCCTCTGCAACGGATAATCTGCGCGAGGAAATATCTGCCTTGCTACCCAGAATGCGCAAGGGAGATGGCATTTTGCTGAAGCTTGAAAGCCCCGGTGGCCTGGTGCATGGCTATGGACTCGCAGCTAGCCAATTGAAGCGAATCACCGAGGCTGATATACCGTTGACGATTGCCGTTGATAAAGTAGCTGCCAGCGGCGGTTATATGATGGCCTGTGTGGCCGACACGATAATAGCGGCGCCTTTTGCAGTGCTGGGCTCAATTGGAGTCATTGCGCAATTGCCGAATTTTAACCGCCTGTTAAAAAAGAACAGCATCGATTTTGAATTATTGACTGCGGGGGAATACAAGCGAACACTAACCATGTTCGGCGAGAATACCGACAAGGGACGGGTAAAATTTGTTGAAGAGCTGGAGGAGACTCACGACCTATTCAAGTCTTTTGTCAGTGACAATCGTCCCGAGTTGGATATTGCGCGGGTGGCCACGGGAGAGGTCTGGTATGGCCAGAATGCACTGGAAGTTGGGTTGGTCGACTCCCTACAGACCAGCGATGCCTTTGTGCAAAAAGCGATGGCGGACCAGGATGTCTACGAAGTTAAATATGTTCACAAGAAAAACTGGCAGGAAAAACTTGGCATGGCTGCGGAAACGGCCCTTGAAAAAGTCTTTATGAAAATATGGCAGCGCGCACAGCAGCGCGGCAATTTTTAGTGTAGCTCGTCACTCTTCCTCACAGGGTCCGCGCAGAATAATGGCTCGATTGACCAGCGCGTCCTGATCGGCATCTTGCTCGGCCAGCACCGCCGCACTGATATCGGCCTGAGGATTGGCACAGGGCTGCTCCGGCTTTTCCTGGTGTGTCAGCAAGGCCAGTAGGGCAATCAGGCCGATAACCAACAGGAACGAGGCGGCCTTTAGAACAGTTTTTCGGTCCATAGCTGTATTACCGATAGTGTCGATTGTCTGCTTGCCTATGCTCCCACAGACCAGTACTCCTGGACAATCGCTATTGTTGCGTGTTCAGGTCGGTTATTGTAGTTTACAGTGATCTGTTTACGGGTTGGGTCTCAATGGAAAACGAAATTGGACATGCACTCGACCGCCGCTCTTTTATTAAGCTGGGCGGGGGCTTGGCGCTTGGACTTTTCCACCTCCAGGGCAGTTTCTCACCTTTGCGCGCGGAACAAATAGCATCCGGAGCTTACCCACTCGACTATAGCGCCACAGAGGACCTGTATCAGGAAGCCTGGTCGTGGGATAGCGTAACCTGGGGCTCACATACAAACCAGTGCGCCCCGGGTGGGTGTTCGTTTCGGGTCTACGCTAAAAATGGGGTTATCTGGCGGGAGGAACAGAGCGCACGCTCCTACGCGTCCAACCCGGATTACCCCGACTACAATCCGCAGGGATGCCAAAAAGGCTGCGGCTTTCACAATACCCTGACAACCCCGGAGCGGGTTAAGTACCCCCTTAAACGCGTAGGAGAGAGAGGGCAGGGCAAATGGCAACGGGTCACCTGGGATGAGGCACTGACAGAAATAGCAGATGCCATCCTGGACGCTCACCAAACTCACGGCACAGAAAGTTTCGTGGTGGATGCGCCGCATATACATACGGGTACGGTAGGGCTTTGCGCAGCGTCCCGGTTTATGCGGCAGCTCAATGGCTTGAACCTGGACCTGAATGTCAGCATTGGTGATGACCTGAAGGGTATCGGCCAGACCTTTGGTGAAATGGGGCTTGGATATACCGCCGATAACTTTTTTGATGCCGAGTTGATTATTCTGACTCACTCCAATATCTCCTATACCTGGCCTCCAACCTATCACTTTGTTACAGAGGCCCGATATAACGGCTCAGAAGTGGTGCTCATTGCTCCGGACTTCAACCCGAGTGCAATGACCGCGGACATCCATATTCCGCTTAAAGTCGCTTCGGACGCGGCACTGTGGCTGGCAATTTGTCAGGTTATGATCGAGGAAAACTGGGTGGACGAGGGTTTTGTCCGGGAGCAAACCGACCTCGCCATCCTGGTGCGCCGCGACAACGGACGTTATTTGAGAGCCTCTGACATACAGGCGGATGGCAAAGAGGAGCAACTGTATTTTTATGACCTTAACAAGGATACCGTGGTCAAGGCACCCAGAACGACACTCGCTTTTAGCGGAACGCAGGCGCTGGAGGGAGACTACCGGGTGCAATTGGCAGGCGGAAACAGCATTGTCGTCACACCTGCCTTTGTGCTTCTTAAAGAAAAGTTAAATCTGGAGAATACACCAGAGCACGCAGCAGATACCTGTGGTATTCACCCGGATGTCATTCGCCAGTTAGCGCAGAAAGTCGCCACCAAGCGAAGTTGCTCCTACATCGGCTTCACATCTGCCAAGCACTACCATGGGGACCTCATGGAACGCAGTCTACTGCTGGCTATGGCGCTGTCGGGGAATTGGGGCAAGCCGGGCACCGGGTTTAATTGTTTTTTAGTGCCCGATGTCGGTATCCGCGCAGTCACGGTATTAGACAAACCCTTTGACCACTGGGCACGCCCTTTACTCAGCCTACCAATGGTTTTTGGCGCCCTGTACAAGAAGTTCAGAGACTCGGACCTGACCGATGAAGTAATGATGGTCGACTGGATTACTCGCATGACATCTGTTGCAGGGGTCGTACCGCCGGTATTTTTCCAATACAACCACGCAGGCTATGACAAACTGTGGGACAGGGCGGACTGGAACGACCCTACGACCAAGAAAACCTTTGGCCAATATCTCAAGGAGTCCCTCGAAAAGGGCTATTGGAATGAAGACCAGTACAAACCCACGCCCGAGAACCCACCTCAGGTGTTGATGCTCATTGCCAACAACCCACTGCGCCGCAACCGCAGTGCTGGCAACACCTATGTCGAAGAGCTGTTTCCAAAACTGCAGATGGTGTTTGCCATCGAACCAAAGATGTCGGCCTCCGCGGCTTTTTGCGACATCGTTTTGCCAGCGGCCTGGTATTATGAAAAAGAAGATATGACCATGACCTTCGGGCTGAACCCCTATACAGCGCTTATCGAGAAGGCCGTTGAACCACC
>JABHWT010000187.1 GCA_018657645.1 Halieaceae bacterium
CCCCCTGCACGAGTGCTGCTGCCCAGAGCCACCCGTAGCGGATACACCGTATCGAAGGTGAATAGGCCTTTTGCAGTTCGAAGCTGGCCTTGTTCGCTTTCCAATAGCTGCGGCCAAGCTCCTGAAAATTGACCAGAGAAGCGATGATTCGTCCCCAGCATGAATCCCCACTCCCGACTTTTGTCCGGGTTAGAAAGCCAGAAGCCATCGCTATTTAGCAACATAGCCTGGTCGGCCACGTCAGCCATTGCAAACTTGAAATTGTCCAGTAATCTGTCGCCGAAATAATTGACTACCAACACGCCCCTTTTCCTGCCAACGGCATCAAACACGGGGGTGGCAAAACGAATGACCGGGATATGGGGTTGGGACAGTGCACCATGTTCCATATTTAAATCAAATGGCGAAACATAGACTTGCCCTTTTTCAAGGCCAATAGACTCCTGAAAGTAATAGCGCCCGGCTTTGTTTTGAAGCTGCGCTGCGGGTGTCAGCATAGGCTCACCACTGTCGTAGGCAACCTTTATGAGCTCCTTCCCACGCTCATCCAGAAATCTTACCTGGAAGTAGCGTTGTTTCATCCTGGCAAACGCCAGAAATTCTCTTTCCAGGTCTGTCATCTCCGAGAGTGAATCGGTGCTGAAAGCTCGAAAAAAACTGCGACTTTCTGAAAGTAAAAGCAGGTCGGAACCCACGGCTTCCATTTCTTTGGCTATAACAGCCCTGCCCGCCCCCGCAAGTACCATTTCCCGCGCCGCAGACACGCGCTGTTCATCCCTGACTTCTACAAAAAAAATGTAGCCCGCAGCCAGTGCAAACACGAGCACCCAAGATAGGACGAGAGGTAACCAAACGGTTCTTATATTTTTCACCAGCCTAAACCTGCTGAGGCAAAGAAATCAATGTTGACGGTCACGAATAAGACGGCGCATATATTGTAAATTGGAATTACCCCCTACTTCCTGTCTGATCCACCTGCTGGGAGTGATTATAGTCTAGCAGCATGTTGAAAAAACCTCTGACGGCACATTACTTCGTTGTTTCCTGGCTCAAAATGCTCATTTATTGGCATATAAACTCCGCTTTTTCGCCTGAAAACGCCTCGTACTGCACTCGCCAGAGACTTTTTCAACACGCTGCCAGATAATCGCTAAAAAACACACTTCCGGCTGGACAAACTACCCACATAACGGCCCCTCAACAGGTAAATCCCAGGCCCAGCAAATCGAGAAACCTCAGCCACAGGCCGCGCTTGCCTCCATTTTTATCGGCTCTTATTAGCGCTTTTTGGGTTAAACGTACACCAACCCAACACAGGGGCTCCGGCACCCAGGGCAGCGCTCTGCCGGTCACAAATTTCATCTTTATAATATTACTGGGTTGGTAACCCAACAGCTCAATACCAATGCGAGCGCCAAACCGAGAGGCACCTACGCCTAGCCCGGTATAGCCAACCGCCCACGCAAGGCGACCGTTATAAAGCACACCGGGGACCACACAAAACCGGGTTGAACTGGCAATGATACCGCCCCATTTATGGGAGAATTTCACATCGCCCTCCAGCTGGGGGAACATGTCAAAAAACTCTGTCGCCAATTGCTCGTAGCGCTGGGGGGCATCCATAAATTTCATATCGATACCGCGGTTAAAGTAATAGCGCACCGCCCCTCCCCCGCCCCAGGTAATGCGATTATCTCTGGTCAGCCGGAAGTAGTGGAACATGTTGCTGAAATCCCCCAGCGCGTGACGGGACTCGGGCTTACCCCACGATATTTTGTCCAACTGTGCATCGGTTAACGGCTCGGTGGCTATCTGATAATCCCATACCGGTATCACCGAGCGCCGAATTCTGCCAATGGAACTGGTATAGGCATTGGTGGCCAGCAGAACTTTTTCACTGACAACGCTCCCCTCCTCGCAGGCCGCCCGCATTCCGTCTTTACCGGCGGGCTTCACGTCCAGCATCCGGGTTCCTTCATAAAGACGAACACCCAGTTGATTCACCAGTACATCCTTCAAACCAAGGCACAGTCGCGCAGGATCAATCACGCCGTCCTGGCCCCCACGATTCCAGCAGCCCCCAAAAAAAGTGGGCGAATTAGCCTGCTCGCGCATTGCATCTTTATCAAACCAGACGACATCCCTGCCTTCGCTCTGCAATTCCCTGTATTCCTCATGCAGGCGAATAGCCGACTCGGGGTCCAGCGCAACACTGGTTTCGCCGGTCTTTTCATAGCGGGCATCAATGTTATATTTTTCCAGGGTTTCAAGCAGTTCCTTCATGTTCCGGGTGCCCAGCTCTTCCAACTCATCGGCCTCTCCCGGGAACTGGGCCTCAATATTGGTTTCACCGTGCGCAACGCTAGAGCTTAAAAAGCCTCCGTTGCGACCGGAGGCACCATCGGCGACAAAGGTCTGCTCGATAATAATAATGTCGATATCCGGCTTTCTCTCTTTAGCCTGCATGGCCGCCCAAAGCCCGGTGAAACCACCGCCCACTATTAATAACTCACACTGTTCCTGGCCAGTCAGCGGGGGCAGCGGCTCCGGCATAATCTGCGGATCGTGCCACAGTGGTCGGGCTATCGCCGCTTGCAGCGCATCGTGATGCTTGAACATAATTAAACCTTCTGCTGACAAATGACTGTTTGTATTACCTAACCTACAAGCGTCCTTTCCGGGTGGCAGCATGTCAAATAGTGAAATGGTGGTCAAGGAGGGCATGGCGGAATGGGGCGTCCGTCTCATCACTTACGTAAGCTTAATTATCACTAAAGACGTACGCATAGGAGCGTTGAACACGCTGTCCACTGTTAGCTATTGCTATCCTCAAATCGTTGGTGTAGGCTCAGGCGACTGCAAATAATAATCTCAGGAGCCGGATTGGTCGGGTTTACCTGAAGTACCGAGCCCGCCACCTCCGATGGTCCTTAAGCAAGCATGGAGGTTACCATGAAGATGTCACTGCGCGCCTTACTGTTTCGATTATGCCTGATTCCTGGAGTACTGGGCATGCAAAGCTGCACCCAGGAAGACGTCATGTTCTTCACCTGGGCATTTATAACCCAGGAGAGATTAAAAGGTGGTTCGGAGCACTTCATTGGTGAGTGGTACAGCCCCTACCATCTGGCTATCGCCTGTGGCTACATTACAATCAGTGGCAAGATCCCCACCAACCTGACCTGGATGCCCTACGCACTGCTTTGGACGATATACGTGCACAATTGGAACAGTTCCTCTAGTGGCACAAATGAGGGGGGCAACGCCGGTGCCCCTCGCAAAATGCAACCAAGCGCTCTTCCTTCCCACAGTTTTAAAACATCGGTTGATGCAGCAACCGGTATATTCAGCGCCTCCTTCCCGACGCCAGCCACCGTACAACTCCTCGCCTCAGGTGTGAACCCTCAGGGGGAAACCTCCTGCCCCGACTGGGAAATCGACCCCGACACCGGTTTGAGCGTCTACGTTACGCCATTGGGCGGCGGCGTGCCGGTGGGTTCCATTATGTCTGGAGACATAGCAATGCGCCCGATAAAAGAGCTGAAGGAGTGTAAGGCGGAGATCATCGAAACAGGCCAAAAAGTGCCAAGTGGCGCCTGGTGGTGGGGCGGTAAACCGGGAACATCAACAAAGCAAATTGTCGCTACAGGGTCAAAAATGGGCGTCAAGGTTCATTGCAGACAAACCTCGGATGGCGAGCAGGCCACTCTCTATGTTAAATACACTGACGGGACGAGTGAGTTTATTGGTATAACATGCCGGGATTGAATAGAGAGCAAAGAGAATGCGAGCTGGCCAGATAGATTGCCGCCGGCCATGCATATAGTCATTCTTTAGTTCTAAATTAATCATCGGCAATGGCGGCATCAACAAACAACGTTACCATGCGTCTTTTTCGCAGACCATCACTTCTCTCTCTCACCCTGGCTCTGCTGCTAGCGGCTGGCTGTGAGGGCGACGTGACAGGGGCCAGTAGCCCGTCCATTGCAACGAGCAATACGGCTCAGACCATACGTCCTGACACCTCACCCAGCGAGAGCAAAGGCAAACCCGAGGCAGGGGATGTCCTCCCGATATGGTCTTTACAGAATTATCAGCCCAACAGCCCGCGCTTCGAACAAACCTATGGCCTGGAGGCCTATAAGGGGACAGTCACTCTGGTCGCTCTTTTCGCCGGCTGGTGCAGTTATTGCCTGGATCAGGCACTGGCACTGGAGGATCTGTGGCAGGAGCTTCTAGCTGCCGGCTACGAGATTCAATTCGTGGCCATTCACCCAAACGATTCCGATGAGGAAATATACCGCAACGCCCTGATCTACCAACTCGACGAGGAGGACAACATCACCTACGACACTGCGGGCAAGCCAATCTATCGCAGCACTTACCCACTGTTCCAGGATACAGAACAAGTCGATGCCTGGGGCCTGCACCGGGGCGCCAAGGACGACTTTTACCTGTATGGCACCAACGGCACGTTGAAACTGTGGCTAACACCGACCACAGAGGGCGGCAGTGTCGACACGGACTTCTCCCACGATGGAGTGCGCGAGTACTTCAAAAAGCGACTGATTCAAATGACACAGGAGCCCGCAGGTTAGGGCACCTGCCGTGCTTTTAAGCCTCTAGTCGCGGCACCTCATGAAAATCTGCCCATTGCAGGTAGTAGTACAATGGCCATTAGCGAAGCGAGCAATATAGTGCGGCTTATATTGTAATTCTCCAGCGTCTCTACTGGCAGGTTCACCACGGCGGCGAGACCCACAACCAGCAGGATTAGCAACAATCTCCTGTGCACCAGCAGTCCCGCCACAACAACCGCAATTAGGGTTACAAATAGATAATTTTTCTCCACCCCAAAAGCGCCAAGCAACGGCCTGCTCACGTTAATACCAACGGTAAGGAACAGCATTAAAAATACAAACAAGCGCTTCATAGCGAACACAAACTGTACAGTTACTACCTAGTATAGGCCGAATTCGCGACATTTACTGCCCATTTACTTAGCGTACCATTGATTAGTATTAAGTCACTTCAGCTCTCACAGAGGCGCACAGTAATACAGAAACTTCGCTAGAGGCCTTGCTTTCAGCCCTGCTTAATATCTGAAAGCGTCTGGCGCAGGCTCCGATCGAACTTATCGATTATCTCCTCGAGCTCGCTCTCGGAGGCATTGTAGGGCGGCGCGAGTATCGCTGCATTTCCCCGGTGTCCATCCAAAGTACCATCCACCGGGTAACAGATGAGTCCCGCTTCCAGCGCTCGCGCCCTGATTCGATCCGAAAGTCGCAGCTCTGGATCAAAAGGTTGCCGGGTTTCCCGGTCCTGCACCAGTTCAACTCCGACGAAAAAACCTCGCCCTCGTATATCGCCCACGGCATCCAGCTCTCCCACCGCACTGTGCAAATCCGCCCTAAAAACCTCTCCGAGTTCCTTTACCCTCGCTACCAGTTGATCGCGAACCATAATGGTCTGAACTGCGGCGCCCGCGGCACAGGCCAGGGTGTGTCCGCTAAACGTATGGCCGGTATTAGGACCGCCACCGATAGAGTCAATGGGGCCACCGAGCTTTTCAGAGTACAGTGTTGCCCCCAGGGGTACATAGCCACCTGCCAGTCCCTTGGCAATGGCCATAATATCCGGCATCACGGCGTCGTGCTCCAGTGCCCGCCAGGTTCCACAGCGACCAGACCCACACATAACCTCGTCGGCAATCAGAAGCACACCGTATTGATCGCAGATCGATCTGACTTTGGTGGCATAGTGAGGCGGGGCCGGGACAACGCCCCCGGCGGCACCGACCACCGGTTCAAAAATGAATCCAGCGACCTTATCCGGCCCAAGGCGAAGTATTTCCCGCTCTAGTTCATTCGCCAGAAAATCCGATAACTCGGCTTCCGATATGCCACCCGGAAGTCGATACGGATTAGCACTTGAAACAAAAGAGCAGGGAGAAAGGCGTCCCTCATACTGTTTACGACGCTGAGAAAACCCGGACACCGACAGGGCCCCCAGAGTGTTTCCATGGTAGGAGCGGTCTCTGGAAATGAACTGGGTTCGAGCACCCTCGCCC
>JABHWT010000142.1 GCA_018657645.1 Halieaceae bacterium
GACTCTGATCGCTATCCAGGCCATCGCGCAGAATAATGGCCTGTTTTACCTGCTTACCCGACGTCACAGGGTCTGAACTTTCCATGGCCGCGGGGTCAATATCACACTTGATCAGGGCGGTACGCAGCATATCCTCCATCTGAGCTACCTGAAACTCGGCCTCTGCGACAAGAACTACGGTTCTCTCCTCGCGCTCAAATGCAGCATCTACGCCCTTGAAATCAAAGCGATTGGCAATAATCCGCCCTGCCTGATCAACCGCGTTAGTTAATTGGTGCAGATCAACTTCCGAAACAACGTCAAATGATGGCATAGTACACCGTTCCAACTTTCAGCTTCCAATAGTGAACATAGTAATGGGCTACAGCCAGTTTACAATCCCGCCAGGGAAATATTACTGAGCCATGGATACTCAATGGCATGTATTAGGCGCAGGGGCCATGGGTTGTCTGTTCGCCTCTGCATTACACCGCGCCGGCCTCATCACCACAGTGCTAACCAAAGAGCAGCACACTGGCTTGTCAATTCACCCCACGACCACTCTCGCCATAGAGGACCAGAGTAGCTGCCATGAATCGACTCTTCCAACATCCAATAATGGCTACCACGGGTATATCAGCCACCTGCTGGTAACCACCAAGGCCTACGATGTCCGTAGTGCCCTGGCCCAGGTCGCCCACCGCCTGGATCCGGACAGCCACATTCTGTTACTAATTAACGGTTTAGGATTTCTGGAAGAATTACAGGCAGATCACCCATCGCTGCAATTTGTTTGCGCCATTACAACTGAAGGTGCTTACCGGATCGACCGTCGACACATTTTTCATGCTGGTCGCGGACTGACACGACTGGGTCAACCGGGGCTGCAACAGTCTCCCCCGTGGTTCGAGGAATGGTCCCATATAGCGCTTGCAAGCACCTGGGAATCCGATATCGAAACGGCGCTGTGGCAAAAGCTGGCGATAAATTGTGCTATAAACCCACTAACAGCCCTGCATCGGTGTCCAAATGGCGACCTCATCAATCAGCCGGGCCTGGCCGAAGAGCTTTCACAACTGGTCACAGAAATATCCCGGATCAGCGTAGCAAATGGCTTCAGCGATATCGCGGCAACGCTTGCGGAAAAGGTGAGGGATGTCATCAGCGGTACATCTTCCAATCAATCTTCAATGCTTCAGGATATCCTCGCTGGGCGACGCACGGAGATCGATTACCTGTCTGGCCACCTTCTCGCACGGGCGAAACTACTAAACATCGAAGCCCCGCTGACGACAAACCTGGTGGCGAAAATCAAGAAGCTGGATGGATCAATTACCTGCAATTCATAGCTCTCTCTTATGCGCTACATACTACCAAGGCCTCCACCCCAGGGGCCGTTTATAGAGCATCAGCGTTGCATGGCGGATAGCATTCAACCATTTTTGCCTGGGCATATCGGCAAATAACATCACCTGATGACTGTATTGCCGCTGTTGGTGCTCTCGGCCCAGATTCAGAACACATAGTTGCGCGGAGCAGCGTAATTCAATTTGGATACGCTCTTCAGCCGCTCCTGTGGCGTACCTTGAGTTTTTGGCGTATAGCGACAGGGGCTGGGTTGCCCCCACTGGGCCCGTCACAAAAATAGGACCCAGAGAGGTGCCGAGCGCCCTCTTCACCTCCGACACCAGCCATTGTGAGGAGACCTCAGCTGGCAAGTTCTGTTGGCTATCGATATTAAGTACCGGTTCCTCAATATGGACCCAGCTTACCTGTTCGGGGCTTAGGGCCAGCCCTGCGCCCAGGCCAACCGAAACGAGGACCAGCGCTGCTGCAATGTGCCTGGGTGACGCCCTCAGCGCGAGACTACGCCATGACCACGCTTCCTCTGCAAAAAAAGGTCGCATCCTCGAGCGTCCAGTTCGACCGAGGTCAGCGGGGACCTGCGGGGGAACATCTTGAGAAGATTCTCTTCGAAAAAAGGGGCTTGCTTCCTCGAGCAGTGTATTTCCCACAGAAATCGGAATTTCCTTTGCTGCTTGCCTGAGCCTCTGCCCCACCTGATGTGTATTCTGGGGCCGATCTTCAGGTTTCTTCTGTAGTAAATCCACAACGAGCTCGGTTAATGTCACTGGAATTAATGCTGGTTCCGGCGCCAATTCGCACACCGGGCGGGGCATCGACTCGAGCAGGCTCTGCCGATCCAGCCGGCCGGCATGAAGAAAGGGCTGAACCCCGGTCAACATGCGATAAAGCAAGCACCCCAGAGCAAAAAGGTCTGAGCGTATATCCGATGGATTTCCCAGGCATTGCTCCGGACTGACGCAGGACAAACTGCCGGCCTCTACTTTCCCTGGAACAGATTCACCATCATGCCTCGCTATACCAAAATCAGTCAGCATGATCTGACCGTTTTCAGTAATCAGGACATTTCGCGCCTTCAGGTCACCATGAACAATACGCTGTTGGCGTGCCGCCGCCAATGCGCCCGAAACGCCTGTGCCTATCGTCAGAATACTGGCTACACTAGGCATAGTGCTGGCGAGAAGCTCTTCCAGATCACAACCCGGAATATACGCCATAATAAGTGCAATATGATTACTCGCCACAATCACGTCATATATTTGTACCACTTTCGGGCTGGCAATGCTGGCAATCAGTTGCGCCTCGGTGAGCACGCGTTTGCGCAGTGACCGCCGGCTCGGAAAGCGAAGAATTTTTATTGCCACGCGGCGTCCCAGTCTGCCATCGTAGCCCAAATATACAGTCCCTTGTCCACCGGTATTAATCAACCTGAGAATGCGATAGGGACCTACTCTGGTTGAACCGGACATATAAGGCACCCCTGATTAATTCGGCGATATCTCAGGCTTTGCGTCATTTTGCCTGGCAAGGCCATCAATTAGTGCCAAGTGAGAGTCGAGTTGCGAAGTCGGGTTCCCAATCCCACTCGAGATACACGCAGCGCCCAGGCGGTCGCGGCTAGATCACCCCGGTGTTCTGCCAGAGCCACTCGCAATTCATCCAGGGTCACCTCGCTGGCAATACGCAAGTCAGGGGTGTTATCAATACGCCTATAAACTGCCTGCCGGGACACGCCCATCTGTTTCGCAGCAAGAGCCAATTCAAATCGTGCCTCCTCCAGGGAATTCACGAATTCATTGTCATCAATATCCTGCATTTTGCGGCACGCGGAGCGCTCGGGCATGACCTTACCCCCTCCTTCCGGCCAAAATGCAGATTGCAGTGGTTGGGGTAATACCTGGCCCTGCCCCTGCGCCAATACCAATTGTTGTGCAAAATTGGCCAGTTCCCGAATGTTCCCGGGCCATGAATACATTAGGAAGCAGTGAAAAACCTCTGCCCAGAATGCTATAGCTTTCACATCGCCAGTCTCCGAGGGCAAAAGCTCAGATTTTCCCGCCTGCAGGGCCGCCTGCGTTATGAAGTGACACAGTAGTTCTCCAATATCCTCTGGGTGCTCACGCAGTGGCAACAGGAAAACTTCGCATCCGCTCAGGCGATGGCGCAGGGCAGCCTTGAAGTCACAGGTTTCGTCTTCCAGTGGCGCATCAGTCGCCGAAATAACACGAATATCTACTTGCTTAATTGCCCCCCCCACGCACTGTATTTCCCTCTGCTGCAACGCTCGAAGTAATTGTGCTTGAATTTCAGTAGGTGTATCGCCCACTTCATCCAGAAACAATGTGCCACCTTCGGCCTGTTCGAAGTAGCCAGCCCCCGCCTTGTCGGCTCCGGTATACGCCCCTCGAGCACTACCAAACAAGGCGGCAGGTGCCAGGGATGACGGGATGGCGGCCATATTCACCGACACAAGAGCGGCTTTTCCCCGTATGCTGGCGCTGTGAATTGCGGTGGCCACAAGCTCTTTACCGGTGCCCGTTTCTCCACGAATTAACACATCCAGATCGCTACTGGCTATCTGACTAATGTATCCCCGCAGCCGATTCATATAGTCACTGGAGCCCAATAAAGCGGTATCGTCCCGGGTTCTATTAATTCTCAATGTCGACCTGGATTCCTCACGCAGCAAAAGTACTACGCCGTGCCCCATCAATATCGGCACTCCCGTTCGTAATTGCTCACGATCGAGCACAACCACGTCGCTTAACTCACGCCCATTTACCTTGCATCGGCTTGAATCTGGATACCTTGCCAACTGTAGGCCGGGGCCACTGTAGCTCGCCTTCAGCGCCAGCTTACTTACATGAGGGTCTCCCAGCGGCCACCCCTCCACATTCGCAGGGTCTGCATTGGCTGTTTGAAAGCTGGGGGCGAGACGTCCAATAGTGTTGTCGCCGCTGGCATTGGACAGCGCCAGTACAGCGAACTCTCCAATACGGCTGGTTCGAGGATGAAAAACTATTGTCAGTATCAGTTCACGCTCCTGGTAATCCCCACGCAAGGAGGCGACCACGGATGGCAACGTGGGGTCTGAGCTGTCCTGGGCCATGGGGATTCCCCGCAAAATAGTAATTGGCCGGTAGCGCTATTCGAACTCTAAGCATAGCAGTTGTAGGAAAAAGTGAGAGCACGAGTATTATCGCGCTCTGAACACCGTGGCATTTTCTAGCTCACAAACACAACCAGGGAGATAAGCGCAACCCAAGTGGCCGCGCTGCGAGATAAAAGCGAGCCCAATGCTTTTATTTGCGCTGCTTCAACTCCCCCCTCGACAGCCTCTTTACCGACCGGCCCCAGACCCAGCGCTGCACTACCCACTTCGTAGAGTACATAGCCCGCCTCGTCCTGGGTGTTTTGAAGACTCGCGATCAACGCATCTTTACTTGCGACAAAGTCGCCGGTAATTGAAAAAGCAATGGTCAACAGCCTTACAGGCACCCAGTCCACATAAAACAGCAAACGCTCAATCGCCTTCATATTCGTGCTTCGGCCATATAATTGTGTCAGTCGATAGGCAAGAGCCCCGGCAGGCCCCAAAAGCACAAAGTAAAATAATACTGCAAACCATCGCTGATAGCCTTCATATAAAAGTTCTCTGCGCATTTGTATCTGCTCCTGAGCAACAGATTGCAGCGGTTCTGCGGCAGGGACTAATTGCAGCTCCGATGAGACGTACAAATAGGCCGCCTCTAAGTCGCCGCTTTGGCAATAACCGCGATACCGGTCCATTAGTAAACCAAAATCACCTCGACCAAAGGCATACAGTAATAATAGTATGGCGGTGGCTATCCAACCCAGGCCCATTAGTATCGGCTCGAACACGCTCAAAACAAACAAGGCCGCCAGAACAGGTACCGCCAGGGATATCAGCGCATTTATTTCTGCACTCATTCCCAGCTCTGTAACCTGTGAACGGAGACGCGCAAACCACTCGTCGTGATGCACCCGGCTTGCAGAACCCCAAACCTGTAGCAAAACTACCGCTATAATCATCGCCAAAAATGTCATCATAAATCTCCGCTTTGACCTAATAACGCGCGATAATGCAACCAATCAAATGCTGGCCCCGGATCGGTCTTGCGACCCGGGGAGATGTCACTATGGCCTACAATTCTAGCAGAGTTCATTCTCGAATATTGACCGAATAATCCATGGGTCACTAACGCCAGAACTTGATATTGTTGCTCTGTGTAGGCCTCGTCATCGGTCCCCTCCAGCTCAATGCCAACGCTGAAATCGTTACACTGATCGCGACCTTTAAAGCTCGAACACCCGGCGTGCCACGCTCTGTCCGCTAAATTAACAAACTGAATCAAATCACCTGTCCGACGAATGAGCAAGTGTGCTGAAACCCGAACATCTCGAATTTGTTCAAAAAACGGGTGCTCCGCCCAGTCCAGACAATTGGTAAAAAATCGCTCAACGCAATCGCCGCCATACTCCCCCGGAGGCAGTGATATATTGTGGATAACCAGCAAGTCCGGTTCAACGCCCACGGGTCGTGGATCGCAATTACTCGATGGAACGCTAGCAGCTTGCTCTATCCAACCATTTTGCAGTGTATATCGCATGGAGCTTCCAATCCGAATCCAGTGTACCTCGTCACTCATATTGTAACATTCAGCGAGCCGTCAAGTGACGAGGTACACTAGGGCACCCCCGATTAGTGCCATAGCTCATCATAGACGACAGGCATACCCCGACTCAATCATCGCTGGAAGTTAACTGACAGCTGCTGGACAGAACTGGTATAATTCGGTCCTTGCTTGTCAGTGCATTTATCCGTATGTCCCAGCCTCCATCTTACAGTTTCGCAGTCAAGGAAATCGACATTCTCACTAACGTACGGGCGGCCCTGGCTGAGGATGTCGGAAGCGGTGACATCACCGCCGAGCTGATCTCACGTACTGCCACAGCAACGGCTCGCGTCATTTCAAGAGAGGAGGGCGTTCTCTGTGGCACTGCCTGGGTCAACGCTGTTTTTGCAGAAATAGACGCCTCTATAGACATTCAATGGCACGGGGAGGACGGCGATCCAATTTCTGCAGACTCACTACTTTTTACGGCCAGGGGCCCCACCCGCAGTTTATTGACTGCAGAGCGTTCAGCATTGAATTTTCTACAGCTACTTTCCGGCACAGCCACCGTGTGTCGCCGCTACGCTGAACGGGTAAAAGGCACTGGTGTAAAATTGCTCGATACCCGCAAAACCATTCCCGGATTGCGTAGTGCGCAAAAATACGCAGTGAGCTGTGGCGGCTGCCACAACCATCGAATGGGTCTGTACGACGCGTTTCTTGTCAAGGAAAATCATATCCAGGCATGCGGCGGTATTGGCAATGCTGTGCGCGCAGCCCGAGACCATGCTGGAGATAAACTCGTAGAAGTGGAGGTCGAAACTCTAGCAGAACTGCAAATGGCGCTCGAGGCGCAATGCGATCGGGTAATGTTGGATAATTTCTCGTTGGCCAAAATGACTGATGCCGTGGCGTTGGCGGCAGGGAAAACCCCTTTGGAAGCGTCCGGCAATATTACCGAGGCCAAACTTCGAGATATTGCCGATACCGGTGTCGATTTCATCTCTATTGGCGCACTGACCAAAGACTGTAAAGCCCTCGATTTGTCCATGCGACTTCTGTAGCAAACTACCTCACTGTCTAAGCGAGGCTCTCCCTGCTGCAGGCGGTCCTGATGGGCATCATCATCGATTAACTTTTACCAAGTTCATTCGAACTGAAGAATTTCCGGATGCGCACTAGCTAACCCGATAACTCCGATATGCCCGCGACCTGAAACAATTGGCAATTCTGCTCATGGGAGTATAATTCCCTCAATTAATAGATGTTAACTTTATCATTCACATTGTGAATGAACCGTGGAGACCCGTGAAACTGAATCGAATCGATCTTAATCTATTGGTCTATCTGGATGCTCTACTTAGAGAGCGGAATGTTACCCAGGCAGCCAACCAACTTAATTTGTCCCAGCCTGCCATGAGCAATGGGTTGAGGCGTCTACGGGAGCTTTTCGACGACCCCTTACTGGTGCGTACCAGTGAGGGCATGACACCGACCGAGCGAGCTCTGGAGCTGGAGCCCATGGTGCGGGAGGTGCTCACCAACATAGACCGCGCAGTGCAACCGCGCTCGGCCTTCAAACCACGAGAGGCAGACCGGGTGTTCCGTATTATGGCCAGTGACTACGCCGAATCGACATTACTACCGGCGGTTTTGGGCCAATTGCGTTCACTCGCCCCGGGTTTGACTCTGGACATAATGACCCCCAGCGACGTCAGTTTTCTCGACGTAGAACGCGGACGGGTCGATATGGTAATCAATCGTTTCGACTCCATGCCCCAATCATTCCACCAGATCCACCTGTGGAACGATTCCTTTACCTGCGTGTTGAGCCCGGAGAACCCGGTGCTTAAGGAGTTTACTTTGGATAACTACCTCAAAGCGAACCATGTCTGGGTGAGTAAAACGGGTATGGGGGTTGGAGTTGGAATGGACCCCGATGACGTACAACGCCTGGGTTGGGTGGATGCGGCGCTTAATAAAATTGGCAAAAAGCGCCAAATTCGAGTATTCACCCGTCACTACCAGGCTGCTATGACCATGGCCGAGCAAAACGATCTGATTGTGACTCTACCTACTCGAGCAGCGCAATTAAAGTGCAATAACCCCAGGGTAGTACTACGCGACCCACCACTCGAGATTCCACCGCTGGAGCTCAAAATGGCCTGGAGTCCACTATTACAGCACAATCCTGCCAATAAGTGGTTACGCAAACTAATTGCCGATGCCGCTCGGGCATTGGATGGACAATTGCCAACACTGTAAGCATATTGTTGCCGAACTGTATTCACCAACAGAATGGCGACGATAAAAACGATAAATTAGCTAAATTTAGCCCCCGAGCCTAGAATCCAGTCTAGTAACATATTGAAAGAGTATCTGGCGAGTGCAGCACGTAGTGTTCTGGCGCGCCCTTTCAACCATAACCATGCCGAAGGAATAGCACAATGACCGATCGCATCCAGATCAATGGCCTGCAGATCGCCCCTGTTCTCTACCACCTGCTCGAACGAGACATCGCACCGGGCACGGGCATCTCAGCAGCACGATTCTGGCAGGGACTTGCCGCAATACTGGCGGAAATGGGGCCCAGAAACAAGGCATTGCTGATGACCCGCAACAGAATGCAAGCGGACATCGATGCCTGGCACTGCCGCAACCCAGGAGCGGATTACGACAGGGCTGCCTATAAGAGATTTCTACAGGATATTGGATATCTTCTGCCTGAGGGCGAAGACTTCTGCATTGAAACCACGGGAGTCGATACGGAAATTGCCGTTATGGCGGGGCCCCAGTTGGTTGTTCCAGCCATGAATGCTCGTTATACCCTCAACGCAGCCAACGCGCGCTGGGGGAGTTTATACGACGCTCTCTACGGTACTGATGTCATTCCGGAAAGCGATGGTGCAGAGCGCGGCGATTCATACAATCCGGTACGTGGCAGCAAAGTGATAGCCTACGCCCGCGATGTTCTCAACAAATATTGTCCTCTATCAATTGGCGATCACAGCCAGGCAACCGCTTACACCGTTGTTAACAAGACCTTGCAGGTTGTGCTCAATGGCGGTCATATTGGCTCGCTCGCAAACGCCGATCAATTCAAAGGCTACCTTGGAGAGCCCCACTCCCCTACCAGCATTCTGCTGGCACAGAACAATCTTCACATAGAGATTCAGATAGACCCCAACCACCCAATAGGAGCAACGGATAGCGCGGGCGTGAAGGACCTGGTGCTTGAAGCTGCACTGAGCACGATTGTGGACTGTGAGGATTCCGTGGCAGCAGTGGACGCAAGTGACAAAGCACTGATCTATGCTAATTGGCTGGGTTTGATGCGGGGTGACCTGCAAGAAGTATTCAGTAAGGGAGACCGTACACTGACGCGAACTCTGGCCTCCGACAGAAAATTCATTGAGCCTGGAGGCGGGCAACTAGTTTTACCGGGGCGCAGCATGCTGTTTATACGCAATGTCGGCCACTTAATGACCAATGAGGCCATACTCGATAGCCGGGGAGATGAAATTCCAGAAGGTATTATGGACGGCCTGTTCAGTGCGATGATCGCCCTTCACGACCTCAACGGCAGCGGTCGGTATCAAAACTCTAGAAAGGGCAGCGTTTACATCGTAAAACCCAAAATGCATGGTCCGGACGAGGTCGCCTTTACCTGCGACCTGTTTGATCGTATTGAAGATGTACTGGGCATGTCGCGCAACACGATAAAACTCGGCATCATGGACGAGGAACGACGAACATCCATCAACCTGAAATCCTGCATTCGTCAGGCCAGGGCACGGGTGGTGTTCATCAATACCGGTTTTCTCGACAGGACCGGCGACGAAATTCACACCAGCATGGAGGCTGGTGCCATGACACCCAAGGGCGACATGAAACAGGAGAGCTGGATCAACGCCTACGAGGACAATAATGTCGATATTGGGCTAAACTGCGGACTGCAGGGCAAAGCACAGATTGGCAAGGGCATGTGGGCCATGCCCGATCTGATGAGTGACATGATGCATGCCAAAGCATGCCACCCCCAAGCCGGGGCCAACACCGCCTGGGTTCCCTCCCCCACGGCGGCTACTTTGCATGCTATTCACTATCATCAGGTGAACGTAAGTGAACGGCAGTTTCAGTTGAAATCACGATCGCAGGCCAAACTGGATGACATTCTATGCATCCCCCTAAAGGGTGCCGAAGGCCTTGACCCCGATGAAATTCAACGGGAACTGGACAATAACGCACAGGGCATTCTGGGCTATGTAGTACGCTGGATTAATGACGGCATTGGATGCTCCAAGGTACCGGATATTAATAACATCGGATTGATGGAAGACCGCGCCACATTGCGAATTTCAAGTCAGCACCTGGCCAATTGGCTGCGTCACGGCGTATGTGGTGAAGCGCAGCTTCGAGAAACTCTGGAGCGCATGGCATCGATCGTCGACCAACAAAATGCCAGCGACCCCCTGTATCGTAATATGGCGCCCGACCTGGACAGCAGTATTGCATTTCAGGCAGCTTGTGACCTGATATTCGAAGGTCGCTCACAGCCCAATGGATATACCGAGCCAATATTGCACGCCAGGCGAAGGGAGGCAAAGGCACTAATTGACCAATAGCAGGCCTATAGCCTGCTGTCTGGGGCCATTCTATTTACTCTCGAACTAGGCGGTTTGTTGCAGGCCTGTTCTGCTCAGGGCGGTCATCGCTTCCACGTACTGATGGTCGAGCGCCTCGGCAACCGCCAGGTGGGTCACCATGCCCGCATGAACATTCAAGCCATTGCGCAAGTGTTCATCATCCTGCAGCGCAGCTACCACCCCATTGTCGGCCAGCTCTACTGCAAAGGGCAGAGTGGCATTGGTGAGGGCCATAGTGGCGGTTCGAGCAACGCCACCTGGCATGTTTGCCACACAGTAGTGAACGACGCCATCGACAATGTATGTCGGATCCTGGTGAGTGGTTGCCCTGCTGGTCTCGAAACACCCCCCCTGATCAATTGCCACATCGACCATAACCGCACCTTCCTTCATCCGCTTGACCAGGTCCCGAGAGATCAGTTTTGGTGCGGCCGCCCCCGGAATGAGCACAGCACCGACTACCAGATCCGCGGATAATGCATACCGTTGGACAGCATCATCGGTAGAGTATACGGTCTTCAATCGACTTCCAAATGACATGTCTATTTCAGTAAGTCGAGCCAGAGAGCGGTCGAGAATAGTCACGTCCGCCCCCATACCCATTGCCATTCGAGCGGCGTTTATTCCTACCACGCCACCACCAATAATCAACACTCTGGCAGGTTCCACACCTGGCACTCCACCCAGCAACATGCCGTTTCCTCCCTGGGCCTTTTCCAGATTATGCGCACCCGCCTGAATCGCCATTCTACCGGCAACCTCGCTCATCGGAGCCAGTAGAGGCAAGCCAAGGCCGTTTTCGGTAACCGTTTCATAGGCGATGCACGTTGCTCCAGACGCCAGTAACAGACGCGCTTGTTCCGGGTCAGGTGCCAGGTGCAGGTAGGTAAATAGAATCTGACCCGGACGCAGCATTGCGCACTCTCTCGGCTGCGGTTCCTTGACCTTGATAATCATTTCAGCGCGGGCAAATATCTCCTGAGCAGCGGCGACGATTTCTGCACCCGCGCGCAGGTATTGCTCGTCATCGAAACCAATAGCCAGACCGCCGTTACTTTCAACCATTACCTGGTGGCCGTGATTCACCAACTCATTCACTCCACCGGGTGTCAATCCAATCCGGTACTCGTGATTCTTGATTTCCTTTGGAACGCCAATCAACATAGTATTACCTCAGGTGAACTAGATATATATACAGCTAGTATATGCAGATTTTGCATCATTTATATTCATATTTGCTCACTCTTTATAGTCAATATAACTATTTATATTAAATATATAGTTGATTCGACTATCGTAGATTATATAATTACAACCTGAGCCTCTACTTATAAGCAAACCGTCTCAGGTAAAAACGAGTCACATTATGGAGAGAAAATTACATCGTCTAAATCGGATTGACCGCAACATTTTGCGCGTCTTGCAAAAGGATGCCAGAACAAGCTATGCCGAACTGGCTCGCCGGGTTGGCCTCAGCACGACGCCCTGCAAAGGAAGGGTTAAGCGCCTCGAGCGAGAAGGTGTGATACGCGGTTACCAGGCCACTCTAAATCCCGAATTTCTGGATGCCGGGCTGGTCGTTTTCGTTCAGATTCGCCTGAACCGGACCTCACAGGCCATATTTGAAGAATTCACCGACAGCGCCTATGACTTACCCGAAGTGCAGGAATGCTACCTGGTGTCTGGCAATTTTGATTACCTGATTAAAGCGCGTGTTGCCGATATGGCGGCCTACCGGGAATTTCTGGGAGAAACCCTACTCACCCTGCCCGGTGTATTGGAGTCGACCAGCTATGTTGTCATGGAGCAGGTCAAGGAAACTCTGGCACTGGATATTCCCTACTAGGGCACTTCTGAATAATGCGGTAAAGCCTCAGCGGAGCCCTGGCGCACCTCGCACCTCGTCACTCTGTTTCGGTATTCGTATCTTTGTACTGAAGGTTCGTGATTTGCTCCGACAGCAACCCCATTAAAAACACGATCACACTCCCCAAAAGCAGCAGCGTGCTCATGTTGGTAAAGCGCGGCCCCTCGGCCAGCGTGCCAAGATAATTGACAAGCCCCAGGACAAACATAGTAACTGAGATCGGGAAGTAGATTTTCAGAGGCGAGTACAGAGTGCCAATTTTGAAGATAATCAGAAAAAAGCGAACACCATCACGAACCAGGTTCAAGTGGCTATCGCCAACTCGCTTGGCGACTTTTATGGGACTGAAGCCCACTGTGTAACCGGCGCGAAAGAAAGCCATTGTAGACGTTGTTGGATAACTGAATCCATTGGGAAGCAAATATAAGAAACTCAGAAATTTCTTACGGTGAACAACACGAAAGCCGGATGTTAAATCATCAATTTTGCGATTCACCATCCAACTGGCAAGCATATTGTACAGGCTATTGGCACTCCATCTGGCGAGATTGGCCTGAGACTCTATTCCACTGCGCGCTCCCACCACCATGTCATAACCCTGATTGACTTTATCGACAAGTCCGGCAATATCTGCAGGATCGTGCTGGCCATCACCGTCCAGGAATACCAGATACTCCCCCCTGGCCTCTCTCGCCCCAGATTTGATTGCGGCGCCATTCCCTTTGGAATAAGGGTGGGACAAAACTCTCACCTTGGCATCCGAACAAACTTCGACTGTGTCATCGGTCGACCCGTCATCTACCACTATGATTTCTGCATGGGGGTAGAGCGCTCGTAGTCTTGGCAGGAACTGAGCCAAAGCTCGCCCCTCGTCTTTTGCAGGTATTACGATAGATAGTTTGTCCACTTAGTTCTCCAGATACAGGGCCAGTGTCTGGCTTTCTTTTACGGTTAATTGCCCTGCATCTTGCAGTGCCCGCAATTGCGCTAATACTACTGCGGCTTCTTCTTCCTTTTCCAATGCAGTGGAAAAATGAAGTTTCATTAGTAGACCTCTTATATTGCCCGGTGACTTGGCCAAAAACCTGTCTACATATTGATTGGCTTTGTCGAATCGCTTCAGGCTATTTTCCAAAACCGCCAAACCGGCATAGATATTAGCAGACGCCCTATCGGGGAACTGGTCATCCAGAAGCAGTGTAACCATTCTGTCGGCGAATAACACCCGATCAAATTCAGGACACTCATTGTCCTGTAGTTGTCTGACCAGAACATTCAGCGTGCTCACCGAACTCAGTGGGCGCTGCTGTTCTGATGCACCGAGAGTATCAATACGCGCCCGAGGAAGTGGCTGATTCACGGTACAGCTCAGCGCCAGGTCTCGCACATCGTAATCCCCCTGGCGCTCAGCTGAATTAACCCGATGCGCCCTGGCAGAATATTCCAGGGCAGCGGGCAGGGCACCCACACTAGCCATCAAGCTGGCCATATCCGCGTTCGCCCGGAACGATTGCGGGTGTGCATTTACATGCGTTATGTAAAGTAGCGGCGTGCTGGACCATATTTGAACCTGAGAACTGGTTCGGGCGGCCAGCATCAATACTACAACAGCTCCCCAGGCTAACACCGGATTTTTCAATTCTGGCCATTTTCTAAGCGGAACTGCCAGCATAACCGCCAGAGCAAGAAACACTCCGATGCCAGGAAAATAATTACGGTGTTCAAAATATAATTCCAGCGCCAGAATAGTCGACTCAGTACTGTGTCCGATAATAAAGATAAGCACGCCAAAGACCAGGCAGCGCCCGCTACGCCATTTCAGCGCTACAATTGAAACGGCGACTACTATCACCCAGGCAAGTGAGGCATAGAGGGTTGCCAGAGGCTCCAGCAGCGATCGGGAAACAATCACATCATCGTGGTACAGGCCCATTCTGGTGATATCGGGATACAGGAGTTGACCCACATAATCCCATAAAATACGACTTTCGGTCAGCACACGTTGATTCAGGGTAAAGCTCCGGTGGATATACGAACCAACCAGCCAGTCGAAGCGCAGGGCAAAAAACAAAAACACAAAGGCGCCGCCGGCGGCGATTAAACCCAGAGTGAAATTGCGCAACCCCTTTAACGGTTGGCCCCCTGGTCCGGTAAATTGAAACCACAAGCACTCCAGCAACAATATCACCGGCACCACCACAATAGCGTTTTCCTTGGCGAACACGGCTGCCACCAGGCATGAGAAAACCAGTGACAGCCACACCAACCCCCTATTGCCCCGAGCAACGGTAGCGCGCCAATACACATAACTGATGCAGGTTAGCAGCATAAACAAGGTCGCCAGCATGGCCATACGCTGAACAACATAGAGCACAGTGCTCACATATAGGGGTGACAGCAACCAGGCCGACCCAGCCAGAAGCGCCAGCCAGCGATACGCCGGCGCGTGAATATAAGCCAGCAGCAGGGCAAACAACCACATGACCAATGCCCCATTTACCAGGTGCAGGACAATATTGACTTTCTTGCTACCAGCCAAACCCTCGTCCAGGTACAGCTTTTCCAGAACAAAGCTAAGCATGGACACGGGCCGCCCCAGAGGGCCAGCCTGGTCGCCGAAAATAAAGTCGCGGGCAAATTCCGGGCTCTCCTGCAAAACATCGAGCACACTGATGCTGGCGCGATCATCAAGCATGGCAGGACCGGCTATTCCGGGCCAGTATAGCCATCCAGTGACCACCAGGATCATCGCGCCACACACCACTGGAGCGACAAAGATGGATCGCTGCTGCACAGTTAAATTCAAGGCGATTGCCCGGGAATTTCAAACATCGACTTGATGAGGGGCAAGTCGCGACGGTCGGGGTCGTGGGCAAGCCAGTTCCCGACAACCTGGTACATACCAGCGACGTCACCAGCCCGACCTCGCTCCACTATTCGATAATGTTGAACCGAAGCGTGACCCGGCGCAATTGTCGCGGCTCGGTCCAGCGGCACTAGCCGTTGAGTAAGGGGCGCCTCTGTATTGACCAGGTGTTGGTACTTCGCCAATAGCAAGCGAACCTCATTGGGATTGCGTCTAATCAACCTATCCAACAATCCGTCAATTCGTTGGGATTGCACGTCACAAGCGCCCGTTCCTGCGCACTCCAGGGCAAGTGTCAGCGCCGCCATATCAGATGCCTGCAAAACCCGATGCTGAAACACATTCTCCAGTACTGAAAACCAGTCCACCGGCGATGGCAACCCGGGAAAGTAATTACTGTCTATGTAGAGCAGCATCGCGGCGGCAGCTACACCCTCATTGGTCTTCTCCTCCATTCGCAGAAGATGGCGACGGACCGCCACCATCAGCGCCCTGCTCTGCTCGGCGCTATGACTGTCGGCCCGCAGTTCATTGAATTCCTTAAGCAATGCATGAGAATACATGTACTGTGCGCGTGCAGAGTCCGGGTGATTGACCACATTGGTGCGCGCCAGCAGCATGTCATCAGACCAGGTGTGACAGCGGATAATCAGCAGAGTCAACAAGCCACCGATGGCCAGACCCATGGGAACCCGCGCGTCAAGTCTACCCAACCATTGTCTGTTAGAGCCCAGGCACCATCCTATCAACAGGCAAATACCCACCGAGGGAAGGTAATTACGATGTTCAAATACCATTTCCAGGGCCAAAACACTGGATTCCATCACGTGTCCGACAGCGAACACGAGCAAAGCAAATAGCAACATCGGGTATTGCCGGCGCAACAGCAACGCTGCTGCAGTCAAACCTACCCACGCCAGCAAGGCAAGCAGCGTTGTCCACGGCTGGAGTAGGCCCCCGGACAGTGGTATATCATCGTGCTGAAATCCCATTGCGGTAATGTCTGGCAGAAGCAGCCAACCGAGGTAGTGCCACAATAATCGGGCCTGGGTCATCAGTCGCTCTACCAGGTCAAAGTCCCGCAGCTGATAACCGCTTGTAAAAATCTCGGGACGAATAATCAGGATCATAGCCATCAATAACAACGGCAGACCCAGTAGCAGCCACCCAACCCTCGCCAGTACCCGAGACCGCGCACCGCGCCATTGACCACGAAACAGAGTGACTTCAACCACCGCCAGCAACCAGGGCAACAATGCACCGTTTTCCTTGGATAAAGTGGCTACCGCGGTAATCAGGCTCAACCACAGGCCTGCCGCTAATATCTCCCCA
>JABHWT010000220.1 GCA_018657645.1 Halieaceae bacterium
GAATACATGGCGGCATCGGAAGTTTACTACGAACGTCATATGTACGCAGGCGAGAAACTCGAGCGCCCTCCCGAATGCGATGGCGCACCCTGGAGCCAGTTCGTATACGAGCATATGTGGGGTCCGCAGGAATTCTTCGCTACCGGCACCTTAGTCGACTTCGACATTACTGATCGTTTGCATGAAATAGATGTTCCGCTCCTGTTCGTGACCGGTCAGTTCGATGAAGCCCGACCCGAAACAGTGGCGGGCTTTCAAAAACTCGTGCCCGGGTCACAATTTGCTGTAATCCCAGGTGCCGGTCATGCAACACTTGCCAAAAAGCCGAGAGAATACAGAAACATAATCAAGGCTTTTCTCGACTCTGTTGAAAAGCAGATGAAACAATAGAACACAGACGCAGATAATATCGACAATTTATCACTTGGCCATGCCCTGAATCGCAGCGGGCGATAGCCGACCGGTGGCGTCAGCGGTTTGCATAGAATTCATGCACAGTGATAAGATTCCAGCCAAGCCGGTCTCTAAAAACGCGTTTTTCGGAAAAACTATTGCCTATCGACAGTTGGATAACTAACGGCATACTCAGGCAGCACAGGCAAATCTGTAATGACCATACGAGATCCGTTATTTCGTGTCACTGGCAGCCACGCCACAATTCTTAAGATCAATGTGTTAGGAAAGGAGGTTCCATGAAAAAAATTATAGCCCCCATACTTTTGCTCTGTTTGCTAACTCCTATCGGTTTTGCTCAACCTTCCGCTGGCGTTATTCAAACCCAAATGAGCTTGGATGCCAATTTTGAAATTGACGTCAAAAAAGCTCAGGTGATTAATAATGTATTAACCATTGTCTTTGTATTTAGAAATACGTCTGGGAGCAAAGCCAAAATCAGCATGGCGCCATCGGAAATTTATTACATTGATCCCACTCAAAATAAAAAGTATCACATCTTGAAAGATGAGAAAGGTACTTTCATCATGGCCCCTACTTTGTTCTACGGCAAGCTGGAATTCCAAGTGGAAGCTGGAAAGATGAAGCTTGCCTGGATTAAAATGCCAGCGCCAGATGCGGACGTAGAAACTATCAATATAAACCTGCCTGGGTCACTTCCTTTTGAAGAACTAAAAATATCTAGATGAAGTTTCTGATTCTCTTAATTTTTTTCACTTTTTCCCTTAGCCCTCTGGCTCTAGCTTGGGATGTAGATAAACCTTTTGATCCTGATGCAACAATGGCAGCCCAGTCTGCCCTAAAGGAATTAGGTGAAAACAATGGCGCTTTAAAGGTAGTTTCTCCAACCCCCTTGTCTCTCCTATCGGAGTCCCTGGCTATCGAGGGCTTATCAGGATTATCCCTTAAAGCTGACGTTCAAGAACTCAACAAAGCCATTGACGACCTGGAAGCTGAAGTCACCGAGACCCAAATCAAGATTGATTTATCCAGTGACGTTATTTTTGATTTTGACAAAGCCGACTTGAAACAAGAGACGCTGGAGAGTTTACAGTCCCTGGCTACCATCGTTGAGCAAAAAGCAACGAAAGTGGAGATCTTCGGCCACACAGATTCCCGGGGCAGTAATACCTATAATCAAGGGCTTTCAGAAAGAAGAGCCATGAGTGTCAAAACCTGGCTTCTTACAAACACAAGCTTTTCAAGAGATCTCATTCATACCAAGGGTCTGGGGGAAACCAAACCCAGAGCTCCAAACGAGAAAGAAGATGGGTCAGACAACCCTGTGGGTAGAGTTCAAAACAGAAGAGTAGAAATCCTGATCTTTACCCAAAGTTGATTTAGCTTCACTACGGCGACCAAAACTGGGGCCAGCTGTCCCCGATTACCCACTGTCCAGAACGTCTCTCACCCTCTGCGCCAGCTCTACCCGGCTGTAGGGTTTGTTGAGCAGATTGGCCGCAAAGCGCTGCTGCCGCTCACTGGGTGGGACCTTCTCTGTGTATCCGGAAGTGAGCAGCACCCTGAGATCCGGGCGATCTGCCGTCGCAGCCTCTGCCAGCGCGTAACCGTTCATTGCGCCAGGCATCACTACATCACTGAACAACAATTCAATTGATGGTTCTTCGGCCAGTCGGATCAGGGCCTGATCGCCGTGTGCTGCGGTCAGCACCCGATAGCCCAGGCCCTGCAGTAACAGTTTGGCCAGCTCGAGAAGTTCGGCCTCGTCATCTACCACCAATACGACTTCCGCGCCACCGGGCACCGCATTTGGCGACTCGTCGGGCGACAGCCGCAATGGCTTCCCTTCCTCCGATCGAGGCAGGTAAATATCGAAAGAAGAGCCGGCACCAGGTTCCGAATTGACCCTGATGTAGCCGTGGCAGCGTTTGACAAACCCATAGACCATGGCCAGCCCGAGACCGGTGCCCTTATCTGGATCCTTAGTCGTGAAGAAGGGCTCAAATATGTGCTGCTGTTGCTCAAGCGACATACCCACACCGGTGTCACTAATCGTCAGTTTCACGTGCTCGCCCGGAGTAGCACCAGGATTGCGCTCACAGAAATCCTCATCCAGGGTGTAGTTACTGGTCTCCAGCGTGAGCCTTCCAGCACCGGGCATGGCGTCTCGGGCGTTGAGTGCCAGGTTGATAAGAGAGTCCTCGAAGTCCCCGGTGTGAATGTCCGTCGTCCATAGATTATCCGCAAATTTGCGCTCCAGTTCGACTTCCGGGGTCAGCGAACGTGCAATCAGATTACCCATGTCAGTAATCAGGGCATTGATATCAATCGTGACCGTGTCCAAAGCCTGGGCGTGTGAAAAGTTAAGTAAGCTCTTGGTGAGAGTCGCGGCGCGTTGGGCCGATTTCCGGATTGTCTCAATTCGCTTGACCGCTTTGCTGTCCAATTTTGTTTGTAGCTTGAGCAGATCGAGATTGCCCAAAACGATACCCAGAATATTGTTGAAATCGTGGGCGATACCGCCAGTAAGATGACCAATGGCTTCCATTTTCTGAGCCTGACGCAATTGTTGCTCAAGACTGTCTCGCTGAGTTATATTCTGAGTGAGGCCCATTAATTTCTCGACCTGTCCGTGCTCGTCCTTTATCGGAATAAAACAGCTGGTAAAATGCAACTGGCCGTCTTCGCTATCTGAATAAAAATCAAACTCAGAGGCTTGCCCCTCGATGGCCTCGTCTAACAGCCTGCCAATTCGAACCCGGTCGCTGGGTGTTGGTATGGACCTGTAGTCCATGCCGCAAATGGCGGCCTCATCGTTGACACCCATCATGCTCAATCCGGCGCTGTTCATGGACGTCAGTTTTCCGTCGAGATTCAACTCGTGAATGCAAAAGGGAGCCGACTCCACTAGTGTTCTGTAGCGCGCCTCTTTTTCGCGGAGTTCGACCTCTGATTGTTTGCGCCCGGTGATATCCTGGATAGAGCCCGACATTCGTGTGGGTCTTCCATCCTCGCCCCAGAGCGCCTGGCCCCGTCCTCGGAACCACCGATACTCCCCCGACTTTGTCCTGAGTCTGTATTCGGTATCGAATGGAACACGATCCTCCAGGTGAAGTCTTATTTCATCTGCTACTCGGCTACTATCTTCCGGATGCAGAAACGCTTCGAATTTTGATAGGCTCGCCTCAATTTCCCCATTTCTATATCCCAGCAGTCCATACCAACGCTCTGACCACCATTCCTCGTCCTGGGAAATGTCCGGCCAGTCCCACAGTCCATCATTTGCACCCTTTGCCGCCAGCTCAAAGCGCTCCTCGCTCTGCCTCAGTGCAACGTATGCATCTCTTGCCGCCTGCTCGGACCGCTCGATTTTTCTACCCAGATTGTTTGAAAACAACAATGCGAAAACGCCCGCAAACAGAGCCAGCAGGGCCGTCATGGCGGCCGACATGAATGCCGGGTTTATAACCAAAATGCGCTCCGACGCCAGTGCAGTGAATCCACTGAGAGTGACGAACACAATTGACACCGGGAGAATAAAGCGCAGCGCATAGCCGCGCGTGGAATCCTCTACCAGAAATCGTAGAGGAAAGGATTCTCTGTCTAAGGTGAGAATACTAACGGAGAGAAACAGAAAGCCCACTGCCGTTGTCAGAGCCATGGGGATGGTCGCTCCCTGTCCATACAGTAGGGGTGTTCCATATAGATAGGCCAATGAGAAGACAGTACTGATCACAAGGGCGAGAGCCCCAAGCCCGGCAATCACGTACTCCGTTGCCGGTTTTCGACTAAGTGATCGTCGTTGCAGCACGACAAAAAACGTGGCTACTCCGCACACCAGGAATGCAGCGCCCGTGGCCGGCGACATACGCCCAATAGGAACCCCTGCGAGGTTCCCCGCAGCCGGAACAATTCTATCTTCGAAGTTAAGGTCGAGTCCGCTGAAAGATCCAGCAACCTCAAGTAGCCCAAACAGTAATACCAGCGAAGCAATGACCATAAACACCATTGCTCTGGCTTCTGGCAATGGCTGAGGTCGGACCGTCGCGAGAACAGATCCCAGGAGCACGAAACTAATTGCAGTGCTTGGCGCCATTGGAATGTAGTTTTCCTTGACGCTTCCCAGTATGGCAAGCCCAGGTACATACCCCAACAGCCCCATGATCGCTATGGCGATGGCTGCAGAAGCGCAGATCGTGGGTAACAATTTCAACGCGTGTTTCAAGTGCCCCCCTGCCCTGCGGACATGGTTTTGCGGCCAAGTTGATAGCTCCCATGATAATAGATTTCGTCAATCTTTGGCCACTATTGATTTGCGCTGCTTGCCACATGCAGTGCTACTGGCCATCGATCTTTATTAAGAACGCATCGATGAAGATCGCATCATCAGTTTGATGCTTACGCATTAATCATCGAGCGCATGTTTAGCCGAGGTCAGTACACCCCTGCTGCATCGTCAGAAATACCTGGCTCAGGGCACGAAACTCCCCGGCTTCTGACGCTGGGGGTACTCCTTGAAGGTGGCTTTGAATTTGGCTACATCTGCCATGGCGGGAGCAAACAGGAACATGTGTTCCCCCATCCACTGATCGTATCCAGAGCCCTCATGATCCATGCGCTCAAAAGGATCCATTCTCAAATTGAAAATTTTTGGCATACGTAGGGTAGTGTAAGGGTCTTGCCAGACCTGAAGTCCGTGGGCTCGCTGCTCTCTGAAGACCAGCTTCCAGTCGCCATGGCGGTACCCAACAATATCTCCCGTATCGGAGGTGTATATAAATTCTTTACGTGGCCCTGTATCTACCTGCCCGGTAAAGTAGGGCAAAAAGTTATAACCATCCAAATGTACTTTGTACCGCTTTCCGCCAACGCTAGCTCCCTTCAGAAGCCTACTTTTAATGTCATCATCACCAGCGGCGGCCAATAGCGTCGGCATCCAGTCCATCATGGCAATGATTTCATTGGAAACCTGCCCCGCTTTAATTTTATCTGGCCAGCGCACCATCATAGGCACCCGGTAACCTCCCTCCCAGTTGGAATTTTTCTCACCACGATAGGGTGTGTATCCGCCATCCGGCCACAGAGCCAACTCTGCGCCGTTGTCCGTGGAGTACATAACAATGGTATTGTCGGCGATACCCAGTTCATCAAGCTTGGCAAGTAACTGGCCGACATGGCCGTCGTGTTCCACCATTCCATCGGCGTACAGACCCTGGCCTGTTACCCCCTGGGACTCCGGCTTAAGTCGGGTCCAAACATGCATACGAGTGGAGTTAAACCAGACAAAAAATGGCCTCTTGCTCTGGTGCGCTTTGTCAATAAACTTCAGGCTCTCCGCCAGGAACTCCTCGTCGACAGTCTCCATTCGCTTTTTCGTCAATGGCCCTGTATCAAGAATTTTGCCATCGGCAAAGCTGTGGATGACGCCACGCGGCCCCCACTGTTTATGAAACTCGGGATCCTTCGGATAATTCGGATGTTCCGGTTCCTCTTCCGCATTCAAATGGTAGAGATTGCCAAAAAACTCATCGAACCCATGATTGGTGGGCATATGCTCATCAAGGTCTCCCAGGTGATTTTTACCGAACTGTCCTGTGACATAGCCGTGGGGTTTCAGTAATTCTGCAATGGTCGGATCCTCGCTCTGAAGCCCTTCTTTGGCTCCGGGCAGACCAACTTTGGTAAGGCCGGTACGCATGGGGTGCTGCCCCGTGAGGAAGCCTGCTCTGCCAGCAGTACAGCTTTGATCGCCGTAGGAGTCAGTAAAAATGATGCCCTCTCGGGCAATTTTGTCAATATTGGGCGTCTTGTAGCCCATACGGCCCATATTATAAGCGCTGACATTATAGGGCCCTATGTCATCGCCCCATATAATGAGAATATTTGGCAATTCCTTGGCGAGGGTAATATTACTCAGCACCACGAGTGCGCCCGTGCCAACAATCCGTAGCATTAAAGATTTCATTTCACCTAACCCTCATATTGTTTATCGTCCGTATCACCCGGCAAAAATCCGAACCTGATTATCAGCAATGAATACCAGCGACCAATCAGCCACCGGCCGGGACAAAAAGATGATATACCTTCAGATGCGAGGCGGCCAAGACATCTGAGAGGTTTTTCATTTAGCATATCCCGGTCTAAAAGCAGCACCGGAGAGGAAGTCGCCCAATCCAGGGTTTTTATCAATGCATGAGACAACGGAGAAATATCCCTCACTAAGAGCTTTGTTGTATGCGATGGGCATCAGTAGAGCATCTGGTGATGCTGCAATATTCACGGTTGAGAGCGTACAAGGCGTATGTATTTGCTACTGCCGTGATCGGTAAAGAAGGATATACCAGAGTAAAAATCGACAAACCAGGCAACGCCAGTAAATCTGGCATACGGCGAGGCAGACCAATAATGCGACGATCGTGCATTAGGAAAAATGGCCAAATTAATGGTCGTGGCGTCGCACTGCTCCTCGACAATAGACCGCAACTCCTTCATGTTTGGTAAGCGCCAGTCTGCATAAGCAGCCAGGGTGCTGGCGGCAGCGGTATCGAGAGCCTGTTGCCATGTGTGCTTTGATACGCTGCCTGTGGTGCAATCTGAGCCCGATGCCCCCTGGACACATTTGGCCCACATTAAGCCCGTCGTATCATGAGTAACAGTCCCATTCCCATGGTCGGTAAAATGAGCCGTTGGCGTGCTCGATGGCATTTCACTCTCTGTAAAGCATGTTTGCGCCACTCCATGAACGGGCACAGCACCAAGCAGGCAGGCAAGTATCAGTTTTTGCAGGTGGTTTTTCATAATTTTCTCCACATTGACAAACACTCCCAAGCATTGACCCGGTAACTAGCCCAGGCGAAGAGGAATTACTGACCAGAGTGCACCAAACGCACATGCCTGTAACTGCCCCGATCATCGTCGTTGGCATTGCCCCAGTCGAAATTGACATACCAGGCGCTGTTCGAGTCATTGGCAGAAGGCGAGGCCGACCAAAATCCCGCAGAGGGTGTGGCTGGAAAAAACGCCATGTCAATTGCTGGGCTATAGCGATTCAAATTTGCCAGTGCCTCCAGCTCCTTGATGGTTGGCAATCGCCAGCTACTGTATCCACAAAAACTCGCCGCGTTACTACCATCTAGCAGAGTGTCCCAATCGGGATAATAGGTATCCACACCAGCACCCAATGCTGTCTTACCACCCCAACGGTAGGTATTGTCTTTGTCGTGATTGCCCCCATCATCGGTTTTAACTTCCCACACCCAGCCGGTGACATTGTCTCTGACACAGGACCAACTTGCTGCGCTGGCAGGTAGCGCCGCACCGGTACTGCCCAGTTTGGTGTAGCTAAAGCCTGCGTGACCATCTGAATCATCCTTGTGAGTTGCATCTCGTCCATGCGAACAGTCCTGCTGCTCGATTGTTACTCCAGTACAATCGGCATTGTTGCCATCGAGGTAGTTCTGTCCGAAGATTATCCCCGTGTCGTTAAAAGGCCTGATGAAAACAGGCTCCAGGTAAAACACCTCATCGGTCGCCAGAAAGGCAAAGAGGTTTGGCCAGCCCCCGAAAAAAGAAGTGTAGAGGCGGCAGGGACTATGCCGCGCACTTACCGTAGCGCAAAATCCACGGCCGCTTTGCTTCTTTTTCCATTGATCGAACCGATACCCGTCATCGGGTACAGCCGTAAATGTCTCGTCGAACAATAAGTCCACTACATCAATTTCACAGGTCTGGCCAGCAAGGCAAGTGTAGGTACCAGACGCGGTGATGATTGACCCGCCTATGGGCACGATTATCTGGAGTTTGCAGCTTGCTAGAAGACTGAGCAATGTGACTAAGACTATTCTTCTTGCTGCCATGAATGTCTGCGCCTGATTGTTATATTTTGAAAACCACAGCTGCGAGCTATGCTTTCCTCTACTCTACCACAAGTTGCATTTCAAAGGGATCAAAGGGGCAGGATCAAAGGGTCAGGGTCAAAGGGTCAGATCAAAGGGTCAGACTCCTTGAACCCAGCTTCTTTTCAAGGAGTCTGACCCCTTGCCTGTTTGTGGCAATACCCATATTACCGGCCACGGGGGTTAGAGCAGATATTCAAGGAAGGTTGACAATTATCTTTCCCCGAGCGTGCCCCTGTTCAGAGTAGCTGATTGCTGCGGGCACTTCGTTCAACGAATAACGTCGGTCTATCACCGGGGTGATTTTTCCGGTTCGCATCAGCTCGGCCAGAGTAACCAGATCTTTTTTGTTGAGTTGTGCTAACAGCACGGTGAATTTCTGCTCCACAAGGGGCGATAACAGCATTGTCTTGATGGGGCCTATCAGTGGGCCCAACCAGTTACCTTTGCCGCCACCGACACTCACGTAGGTGCCCCGGGAGGTAAGTACCTTGCGATTGGTCAGCGGCGAGTGATTTCCCACATTGTCGATAATCAGGTCGTAGTGTTGCCCGCTGTCGGTGTAGTCTTCTCGTGTGTAGTCAAAAACGTGATCGGCGCCGATTGAGCGCACCATCTCCACATTGCGGGTGCTAGA
>JABHWT010000233.1 GCA_018657645.1 Halieaceae bacterium
CTGTTGATTTGCAGCAAATATTGATCCATTTGATGCGTATATTTGCGGGTTCAAATGACCCACATCCATACCAAGAAACGCTGTCATGCCAAAGTCTCGAGGCAATCTAGGTGGGTCACTATTTAGCGCAAACGGTGGGTCAAATCTGGATGCAATTCAACAATCAGGTGTTACCTCGATACAGGCGACCGGTTGTGCTGTTGTGGTTTGGTGACAACACCCCTGCACTATTCAGGGCCGAACTAGATGGGGGAAGCGAGTTGAGAGGATGATAGGGGAAAAAGTTTCACATCGCGGGTTATTCGGTCTGATTGGATGGGCCGAGTTGGGGCAAAAATCAAGCAGGCTGTTTTATTGAGCGTAACTAGAAGCAAAAACAATGCAAGATAGTTTCATTTTAGGCGAATCGTTGAGTGAAGATGACCAGTCAATCTTTGAATTTTTCTACGCTCGATTTTGTGGATATAATCGGCGTAGCTACCAAATCGGTCTCTCTGCGGTCACAGGGTTCGCTTCTCGTGCTTCTCGGCGGTTGTGGTGCTACCGCTACAAAGCCAGAAGCGATGGCAGTTGATGCCCACGAGACACAGAGATATGAGACCATTCTGGGTTCAATTTATGTGATTGTTGAAGGTGGTAATGAAACCTCCAGCGCCGGGACGTCTCAAATATCAAATAGTGACTTTCGATCAGCGATTGTCGACTCGATTAAAGCGACGACTTTGTTCGAGACTACTGCCGATGACTCCTCCGAGGCTTCGTACGTATTGCATGCCAGCATAATTGATGTTGAACAGCCATCATTCGGGTTCTCGATGACGGTAACCATTGAAGTGGCCTGGTCCTTAGGCAACAAGAGTGAGGATCGCCCTATTTGGCGGAGTAGTCACGTTTCAACTTATACGGCTTCGGCTGGGGAGGCTTTTGCGGGGGTGACGAGACTGCGATTGGCTACTGAAGGGGCGGCAAAACAGAACATCACCTGGGCTTTAAAGACTATTTCTGAGGATGACAATGTAGGCGTCGATTGAAACCGTTGAAGACGCGCAAGACCGGGCAATTTGCTTAATTTAGCCCTTGACAAATTAACCTGTCTATAGAATTCTTGCCCCCCCCCCGTATCGAGAAATGTATGCGGAGGTGTTTCATGGAGGTTGGTATTCACATGAAGTATGTTGTGCTCACATGTAAACTTGGCATTGCTTTTCTGATCATCTTTCTGCAGGCGTGTGCGATCTATGATCTTAAAGGTGACGTAGACCGGGCTGACAGCTCCTATGGCTTACTTCGAGTGGCACCCATTGATCGGACACCAGGTAGCGACATTCTGTTACTAGTGTACCGGCAGACCGGGCCAGGCCCTCAGTTGATCAACCACCGCATGCCCTTGGCGGGACAAGAGTCGCTCTTCTTGGTCCCTATTGCCGAATACCGTATCGTCGCCTTTGAAGACGTGAACCACGACTTTATCTATCAGCCTGGCGAACCCGCCGCTTCAAGCGATGAGCCACCCCTGTATACAGGTGTGCCCAGAGGAAAGGAGGCGTTACAATATGAGTCTGTCGAGTCTCTGAAATTACATCTCTCCGCGGATTACCAGTTGCCCTGGAGTGTCGACCTTTCGGCACAAATGCCACAGGAACAGATATCGCGAGCCAAGCAAAACTACTTGCAACTTACCACCTGGGATAACCCAGCATTTTCCGAGGACAACGTCAGGAAAGGTCTGTGGCAACCACTCACATTTTACGAACAAACCGGTTATGGTTTGTACTTGCTCGAAGAACTGGACCCGGCTAAACAACCCCTGCTGTTAGTGCACGGTATCAACGGCTCTCCGCTGAATTTTAGAGCCCTAGCTGCTGAACTGAGCGAGGATTACCAGTTACTATTGTTTCAATATCCCAGTGGCTTTTCGCTAGAGTATTCAGCCTATGTCCTGCACAGGGCTGTGAGTGACTTTTTAGGACACCGTACAAATAAAGAACTGCATATACTGGCACACAGCATGGGAGGGTTGTTAAGCCGCGGAATGCTGCTCTTAAACAATGCTGAAACTAATGCTCGGATCAGTACATATATTACTCTTGCAACACCCTGGTCGGGCCACGATGCCGCCCGTCTGGGCGTGGAGTGGGCGCCGGTTATCGCTCCAGTATGGAGAAGCATGGCTCCCGACAGTAGTTACCTGCAGCGGATATTTGCAGAGCCGCTAGCAGAATCTATCGAGCATTATCTGTTTTTTTCCAGCGCCCATAGTCGCAATGGTCCGAGCAAGGGCGATGACGGCGTGGTTACGGTGCGAAGCCAGCTCAGCTATCATGCACAAAAACAGGCTAGTGCAGTGTACGGCATTGAAGACAATCACTCGGGAATTATAAATAATCCCTGTACGATTGCTACAGTGCAAATGCTGCTGGAGCGAGCTAATATCGCCGGGAGCCCGCCTCGCCTGAAGTGCAACCCTGGCTTCCTCTCTACTGACCAAGCTGACGGACAGAAATAGCGCTCTTGTTTGGCTTGATGTGCTCGGGTAAGTGCTCAATGGAGCAGTCCGCCAATGTATGTGACATTGATTTCACTACAAAAACCTGAATTGACGAACTACCCGAATCGCAAACGGCGACTAGAGTGTTGCAAAGTCTCATCTCCCATGCGCTCCAACTGTCTTGAAATCCATTTTCTTCGATACTTACATTGTTCTTTTCATCAATGACCAGCCGATTTAGATCGCCAAATATGCTGCCCTGAACTGCCTTTATGTAGGCTTCCTTGAGTACCCAGTGGCGAATAAACAGACTCTCTATTTCTTCAGCCTTTGCCGATTCTATTTTTTTTGCTTCTCCCGGTGCAAAAAACTGTCTGGCGATCTCGGGCCATTTGCGAGTTCTCCCGAATCCCTCACAGTCGACGCCGACTTCACCAGGAGCCAGGGCAATTGCCAGCATGCTAGAGCAATGAGCAATAGATAGGCTCTGTTGTTCCCGTTCTTTGAAAAGTGTAATAAGTTCCAAACCGGTGAGCCTTAGTTCATGCTCGGTTAGCGTGATTTCCTCGATTTCACATGCAATCCGCAGCAGATTCCGTGCGCTGATGGACTGTTGCTTCCTACTAGTCGGCTTATCAAGCGGATGTAGCCATAGTTTTGAAACCAAAGTAACGCCCCCAACCAATATTGGTCGACTTTTCACAATAAATTCTTACTGTGATTGCAAAAATTAAGTCCGCTTATAATACACTGGAAGTCAAGCAAAAAAATTCGGATTCTTCTACCAGATTGCCCTGCAATTATCGGTTCTTGCAGGTAACATAAGCCATATATAATATGGACTCCCAAATTGAAGATAGATGCATCCGATAGTCTCGACATTTTTGTAGACAGCTGGGCCTGCTGGCAACCCCGTATTGGCAAGCCTGCTAGATATGCTTCCTGTCGCGGAGGTCATTATGAAAAGGCCGATATAGACGAACCTGCACTGAAGGATGTGCCGGCTATGCAACGCAGGCGTCTGAGTCCCTTAGCTCGAGTGGCTTTCCATGTTCTGGGCCAATGTGCCGATATGTCTAAAGAGGAACCGGTAGTTTTCAGCTCTGTCATGGGTGAAATCCAGCGAACCCAGCGCATTCTTGAAACTATCGCCACCGATCAGCCAGTTTCTCCTGCGGCATTCAGCTTATCCGTACATAATTCGATCTCCGGTCAATGGTCCGTGATTCACGGCATAAAAGCGCCAATGATAGCGCTCTCACCGCCAGACGGGAGCGCTGTAGCAGCACTGCTGGAGGCAATTGGTATTTTGCTTGAAAGCACTTACAGAGCGGTGAATGTGGTGTTCTACGAGGAAGACTACCCCGAATTCTATTCTCCCTTTCTGACTGGCCCAATTGCAGCAGGTGCTCTCGCACTTCGCTTGGTTGCACCAGAGCTGGCAGGAAACAGAACGCGTAGATGGAAACTACAGGCGAGTGAGAACACACATTCCGGCGCAGAACCCGGCGGCGCACTGCAATTGGCTCCTTTGCTGTTCGGGGCATTAAAGGCCCTGGAAATTGCGGAGCCCCAATCTACCTGGAGACTGGAGTGCTGTAATTGAGGACGCAGCGGGATTTGTATTATTGGCGCATTTTTGCTACTGCCTGCAGCTTTGTTTTTTTTGGTCTGGGTGGCCTCGTTCTGGGATACCTCGTATTTCCGCTGATTACACTATTCAGTCGGTCGACTGAATTGGCGGCTCGACGTTGTCGGTACCTGATACACCGCAGTTTTCGGGTATTTGTGAGCTTCATGACCGTTACTGGCGTCCTGACGTGGAACGCGACTGGGCGTGAACTACTGGCCCGCCCTGGGCAATTGGTAGTCGCAAATCACCCGACTTTGATTGATATCGTATTTCTCATTGCAATGCTTCCCAACGCCACCTGCATAGTGAAACCAAGCCTTTATCGCAATATTTTCACCCGGGGACCGGTGAGCAGGGCGGCCTATATTGCCAATGACACACCAGAGCAATTACTAGGTGATTGCGTGAAGGCACTGGAGAGCGGAGCCACGCTAGTTATTTTTCCAGAGGGTACTCGCTCGGAGAAGGGGCAGCCCGGGCGATTCAGGCGCGGTGCGGCCTACGTTTTCCTGCAGGCGCGTTGTCCACTGATCCTCGCATGCATCGAATCTAGACCTATGACCCTTGTCAAACATGAGAGGTGGTATCAGATTCCTTCCTGCAGGCCACGCTTTACATTGAAAATAAAAGCGGCTAAAACTGATAATACCGCAGAGAATCAACAGGGTGATTACACTACTGCGAGGATACTCACCCGCCAGTGGAGAGACTATTTTGTAACCGAGGTAACAACATGAGTGAACTGGAGCAACGTATCAAGGAAATGATAATCACATCCTTGGATCTGGAGGATATCTCCCCCGACGATATTATCTCTGATGAACCATTGTTTGATGGTGGCCTGGGTTTGGATTCTATCGATGCCCTGGAGCTGGGGATGGCTCTGCACACCGAGTTTGGTGTGGAGATTGATGCCGAAGATGAGAATACGAAGGAGTATTTTCGCTCTGTAAAAAATCTGGCACAATTTGTAACCGTACAACAAGACAGACAGGAACAGGGAGGAACATGATGGAATCAAGAGAAGAAATCTACTCGCTGTTGAGCAAGTTGCTCGAAGACATGTTCGAAGTCGAGCCAGAGGACATAAACCCTGCGGCCAGTCTCTATGAAGATCTGGATATCGACAGTATTGATGCGGTAGATCTGGTGGTCGAATTGCGCGGGATTACCGGTAAACAGATAGACCCGGACATATTCAAGGCCGTGCGTACGGTACAGGATGTGATCGACGCCGTTGCCACAATTGTCGAGCTGGAATGAGCCGAACATTGGCGGCACTGGTATGGTGCCTGATCGCCGCATATCCGGTTATTGTTTTGTATGGCCTGCGCGCCATGCCGCTAAGGTACATGGCGTTGATGTTGTTTGGCCTGGCCGTGCTGCGCATGTGGTTTGTGCGCGGCTCTCCCGGGCAGCAGGTCCTTCCTAAGGCCCTGGCGCTGGTTTTGATACTGGTGGCTATCTATACATTACTGTCTAACAACCCACAAGGCCTAAGATTCTACCCTGTTGCCGTCAACGCAACGTTGCTGCTTGTGTTCGCTGGCTCTCTGTACAACGGCATGCCTGTTGTAGAACGCCTGGCACGACTACAGGACCCTGAATTACCCTTATCCGCGGTAGCTTATACCCGGCAGGTTACCCGGATGTGGTGTGGTTTTTTTCTGCTGAACGGTCTTGCGGCTCTCTACACTGCCCTGTACGGCAGTTTTGAACAGTGGGCCCTGTATAATGGCGCCATCGCTTACGTCCTGATAGCTCTGCTTTTTTGCGGCGAGTGGTTGGTGCGCCGGCATGTAAGACGAGATATCGATGTATAAGCTCAGTGAACTTAATCAGACGAGCTACACGGCAACCCATGCGGTAGCACTGGATAGCGGGCGTGTGATTGATTGGGCCTGTTTCGTCGCCGATATCGAGGCAACTGGGGTACAGGTAAACGCCCGAGAAACTGCGGTATGGGCCCTGTTTCATACCAATACCTATGACTTTGCCGTTGGCCTCATAGCACTATTGGCCCAGAACAGAACCGTCTATTTGCCAGCGGAGAACCATGCCGGTCTGACCGCAGATTTACAGAGTCAGCAGATCAATCTGCTCGGCCAGTTTCCATCGCCTACCTGTCGGAAGATTGTCACCGGGGGGCAGCTAGGTTCGGCAGGAGACTTAGTTTTAGGGGGCGAGATTGTGGTTTATACCTCGGGATCTACCGGGGCGCCCAAGCCGATTCCGAAGACTCTCCATCAACTCGACCAGGAATTACTCACTCTTGAATCACACTGGGGGGCAAATTGGCGTGACCCGGTAATTGCCAGTACGGTCAGTCACCAGCATTTCTACGGTTTGCTGTTTTCACTGTTATGGCCCCTATGTGCGGGGCGACGGTTTTGTCACAAACCCTTCGTTGACCCGGCTTACATGAGCAGCTGCACCAGCACACTTGGCGAGGCGGTGTGGGTGATGAGCCCTGCACACTTGCACCGACTGCCCCGGAACATGCCTTGGGAAAAGGCCCAAGGCAAGGTAAACGCCATATTTTCCTCTGGAGGTCCTCTGCAGCAACAAGCTGCCCAGCAGGTTTATGATGCGCTGCATCAGTATCCGGTCGAAGTGCTTGGGAGTTCGGAGACTGGTGGCATAGCATCGCGCCAGCAAATCGATTCGAGTGCGCCCTGGCAGCCGCTCCCCCGGGTTGGTATTCAACTTGATGAGTCGGGCACGCTGGCAGTGCGCTCACCATGGCTGGAAGACGAGAAGTGGTATGTAACCGCAGATCTCGCTTGCCTCTCGCCAGGCGGTACATTTCAGCTTGGAATGCGGGCTGACCGCATCGTCAAGCTGGAGGGCAAGCGTGTTGTGTTACCAGAAATTGAAGCAGTCCTGGCCGGACACCCTTGGATTGATGAGGCCGCAGTGTTGGTTATATCGCGGCAGCGGACCCACGTCGGAGCCGTGCTGGCCCTCACCCCAGCGGGCCTTAGCGCTGAAGCCGACAAGGGGCGGCATGCGTTCACTCGCGATCTACGCCATTATCTGCGGGAGCATCTCAGTAGTACCGCGATTCCCCGACTATGGCGTGTTGTCCAGGCGGTGCCAAGAAACGCTCAGGGAAAGGTGCTTGTAGAGTCGATGCGCAGCCTTTTTGAACATGGCTCGCTACCTCGGCTTCTGCGACGGCAAGATAGTGAAAATGGTTGTTTGCTGGAGCTGTTGGTGACTGCAGACAACCCCTGTTTTGAAGGCCACTTCCCGCAGCGCCCCGTATTGCCCGGTGTGGTTCAATTGCTGTGGGCACAGCACTTCGGCAAGGAGTACCTCGGTGTCACGGGTGAGTTTTCCGGCATGAAAGCCATTAAGTTCCGCAACCTAATATTTCCCAAAATGAAGCTCAGTCTGCACCTAGAGTATGCAAAGAAACTGGGCCGCCTGAAATTCCACTTCGATTCCAGTATGGGTCGCCACAGCCAGGGTGTACTGTTGTATGAGGTCCGCGTTTGAACAAGACTTGTCTGTTGATACCCGTCTATGATCACCCGGATTGTCTCGGGGAGCTTATTCGCGGCTTGTCAGTAACCGGGCTACACTGTTTGTTGGTGAACGATGGCTCTGCCGCACACTGTAGCCAGCTCATGAGAGACATCGCCGGGGAGCTCCCATGGGTAAGCCTGGTAGAACGCGCTCGAAATGGCGGTAAGGGCGCGGCGGTAAAAACGGGAATGGCCGAGGCAGTCAGACTGGGGTATACCCATGTGCTGCAAGTTGATGCTGATGGACAGCACGAATTGGCGGATATCCCACGACTGCTCGCACTGTCAGCGGAGCACCCCCTGGCGGTAATCAGTGGTGAACCGTATTTTACGGGCGCGCCAAAGCTAAGATATTACGGTAGGTATATGACCCATATTTGGGTGTGGATAAATACTCTGTCTATGGACATAAGGGATTCCATGTGTGGGTTCCGCGTATATCCGCTTCAGAGCAGCCTACAGGTCATCCGTAGCAATCGGGTGGGAGACCACATGGATTTTGACCCTGAGATACTCGTTCGCTTGCACTGGGTTGGCGTGCCCGTAATTCCGCTTCGTACGCTTGTTTCGTACCCGATTGATGGTATTTCCCATTTTCGCGGTTTTTGGGATAACCTGTTGATCAGTTGGATGCACACTCGCCTGTTCTTCGGCATGTTGCTGCGGCTCCCACGATTATTAAAGCGACGTTGGGGCAATAATGGCTGAACACCGTCGCTGGTCCGACATGGGCGAAATGGGCTTTGTGACAGGCATGCGAATCCTGTTCTGGCTCTCCCGTCATAGCACCGGATTTCTCAAGCTAGTATTACGGCCGGTCCTGTTTTACTACTTCATAACGAACCGTGCTGCCCGTGAATCTTCATTGGACTACCTGCGCCGCCTGCAGGACTCAGCCCCAGATGGTTCTTTACCTGAACCAAATTGGCGCAATGTATACAGCCACATGTTTGCCTTCGCCCATAGCGCCCTGGACAAGCTCAGTGTTTGGGCAGCCCCAGAGCGATTTGCCAACCTGGAGTTTGAGTCCAGGCAGCTGTTGTTGGACCAGATCGAGACCGGCAGGGGCGCGGTACTTCTAGGGGCACATCTGGGCAATATGGAAGTTTGTCGCCGGCTCTCACAAAATAACGAGAAAATGAAGCTGAATGTGCTCGTTCACACGCGGCATGCGGACATGTTTAATAAACTACTCAGGGAACTCAACGTACACTATGAACTGGAACTCATTGAAGTCAGTGAGATGTCCCCGGCAACAGCGATCCGCTTAAGCGCCTGTATAGAGCGGGGAGAATTTGTCGCCATCATGGCGGACCGTATTCCAGTTTCTACGCGCGGCCGTTCCCAACCGGTTTCTTTTCTGGGGGCACACGCACACTTTCCGGAGGGACCTTTTATTCTGGCCTCTGTGTTAAAATGCCCCGCCTACACTTTGTTTTGCACGCACGATGACACGAAGTATGTTGTCCGGTGTGAAAAATTTGCTGAACAAATTCTACTACCACGCGGTGACCGGGCAGCAGCATTGACGGTTTACATGCAGAAATTTGCCTGTATTTTGGAGAAGAACATTCGGAAAGCACCTATGCAATGGTTCAATTTTTACCCCTTCTGGAACCAACCACAATGAGTACCGGTTCTGGGCGGAATGTGGTGTTTGATGGCAGCCCGCTTGCAATCAGCCAGGTGGAAGGAATTGCGCGAGGCCAACTATCGGCCTGTCTCAGCGATAATCCTGATTTCAGGGCACGTATTCAGCGCGGTGCTCATTTCCTCGAGCGAATCATGGCGGAAGACGGTGTCATCTATGGCGTTACTACTGGATACGGCGATTCCTGTGATGTAGCGATTCCTGCAGATCAGGTCAATTCACTTCCTCGTCACTTGTATACATTTCATGGCTGCGGTCTAGGCGAGCCTTTCTCCATAGAGGAGAGTAGGGCAGTGTTGGCTGCGCGTTTGGCCAGTCTGTGCCAAGGTTATTCTGGCGTCCGCTATGAGCTCCTGCAATACCTTGTCAGATTGTTGGGTGAGGACATCATACCAGTGATGCCCAGTGAAGGATCAGTAGGTGCCAGCGGCGACCTGACACCCCTGTCTTACCTGTGTGCGGTAATCGAAGGCGGCCGTGAAGTCTGGTACAACGGGCATCGCCGTGTCACTTCCGAGGTCTATGCGCAAGTCGGCATCACTCCCCTGATACTCAAGCCAAAAGAGGGGCTAGCACTGATGAATGGCACTGCGGTAATGACCGGGATCGCATGTCTTGCCGTCGGACGGGCGCGGTATCTTGCCCAGCTTGCAGCGCGCATTACCAGCCTGTCTTCTTTGGCGTTACAGGGAAATAATCTACATTTCGATCCGATACTTTTCTCCGTGAAACCACATCCCGGACAGACGCAGGTTGCTCAGTGGATCCACAGTGACCTTCGCGTAGAGGACATGCCGCGTAATAGTAGCCGATTGCAGGATCGCTATTCACTACGCTGTGCACCTCATGTCATTGGTGTCCTGCAGGATGCCCTTGAGTTCATTACGCGCTTTGTCGAAATCGAACTCAACAGCGCCAATGACAACCCAATTATTGATGGTGAAGGTGAGCATGTTATGCACGGTGGACACTTCTATGGTGGTCACATCGCTTTCGCAATGGATGGATTGAAGGTCGCGGTGGCCAATGTTGCCGACCTAGTTGACCGGCAAATGGCTCAGCTCATGGATCCCAAGTTTAACCACGGCCTGCCGGCAAATCTGTCGGGGGCCGGTCCACGCGACCGGGCGGTCAACCACGGGTTTAAAGCCGTGCAGATTGCCGTGTCGGCCTGGACCGCCGAGGCGTTGAAGGGCACTATCCCCGCCAGCATTTTTTCCCGATCTACCGAGTGCCATAACCAGGACAAGGTGAGCATGGGAACCATTTCGGCGCGGGACTGCCAGCGCGTTTTGACACTCTCCGAGCAGGTGTTAGCCGCTGGTTTGCTCAGTGCCTGGCAGGGTGTGCAATTGCGTCTGTTGTCTGATGAGCTCAAAGGCCCCGATCTGCAGCCGGCGCTGCGTGAGTGTCTGGAGCGCACCGGTGAACTATTTGAACTGCTGAGGGAGGACCGGGAATTGGAGGCAGACCTGCGCAACACCGTTATACACATTCTCGATCGCTACTGGGTTCTGTATGACTAACCCCCTGGCCAGCGCGACAGTAGAAATAGAAATGCCGTTCCATGATATCGATGTCATGGGAATAGCGTGGCACGGGCATTACGCCAAGTACCTGGAGATTGCCCGCTGCGCCATGCTTGACACAATTGGTTACAACGTGCCGCAAATGAGGGCGTCCGGCTACGCCTGGCCCGTGATCGAAATGAACATACGCTACGCAGCGCCCCTTCATTTTCAGCAAAAGATCCAGGTGCAGGCCGTACTTGTCGAGGTAGAAAATCGGATGAAGATCAACTATCGGATTTTTGACCTGGAAACCGGTAAACGCCTGACAAAAGCCCACACCATCCAGGTTGCCGTCTCCATGGAAAGTGGTGAAATGCAGTTTGCTAGCCCGCGGGCATTGCTGGACAAATTGTCCGCATGAAGCTGACACTCTGGTTGGTCTCTATCGTGCTCCTTTGCCGAGCGCTGCCGCTGTTGGCTGATACGGGTCTTCTCCTGTCGGTATCAGGCCGTCTGACCACCGGGCAGCAATTGCAGGGTCGTTTCGATCAACAGAAGTCGCTCCCTTTTCTTGCCCTTCCGCTTAACTCTTCCGGCGATTTTTCTCTCGATAGCGACCGCGGGCTCTATTGGCGTGTATTAAAACCGGTCAAGTCGGAAATGACCGTTGATGCTTCCGGCGTACAGTTGGATGGTCATTACGTCCGGGATCATGGTGCTGGTGACTTGATCGCCAGCCTAATGCGGGCCTTTATGACGGGCGATTTGTCGGGAGTGCAACGCACGTTCGCGGTTAGTGGTGAGCATGGCGATGAAGAGTGGCGGCTCATTCTCAAACCCCGCGGCGCGGTGCTGAGATCTGTGCTTAAAAAAATCGAAGTATCC
>JABHWT010000200.1 GCA_018657645.1 Halieaceae bacterium
AAAGCCATCCAACGTTGATAGTTGTTTCTCCATGCGATTTCGTCGCTCGTGGTCCAGTTAAAGAAATACGAACCATGCACTGCTGGGTTGGGTTCAAACGCTCGCATCATATAGGGCATTGCGTATTCATCCATCCACTCTGCACGGCGCGCCCGCATAAGGTCGCGGTTTGCCTCGTAAATGGTAAAGGTCGGATCGAGGGTAAAATCCAACTCGCGAAGCTCCTCAATGGTGGCCTTCCACTTCTTGGACCCCGGAGCTGCCGCCTGCATCCACAGTTGCCCTGCCTGACCAAATCGGTCCTGTTCATTGCTGTAATTATAGTCGAGGGAATAGTTCTGAATGCGACGGTCCTCAAACATTGCCTCCGGCAAACCATACCAGTGCTCCATGCTGTCCAGCCCCATTCTCGCACTGTCCAGAACGTTAATCCGGGTCACTGATACCTGTGAATGATGGTATGCGGTTTTCATACCAAGTTTACGGGCCTCGTCTATAGCCGCTGCAATTATCTGCGGTGCCGCACCGACAAATTTTATGCCATCCGCCCCTTTCTTGCGCACAGTTTTGACCCAGCTGCGCGCCTCCTCCTCGGATGCCATAGCCTGGGGGAACATGGCATGAACAATTATTCTGGGTGCTGCTATCTCCCCCCTGGCACCACGCTTTTTGTGGGCCACCGTCCAGTTAAGTCCCATTATCGCCCCGACCTCCCGCACCGTGGTTACACCGTGTGACAACCACAACTTTAATACGTACTCGGGATCGGTCAGGGAACCGCCTAATGCGTGTGTGGGCGTGCCTAGGTGGGCGTGTGCGTCAACAAACCCAGGCAGAACATACTTGCCTGATGCATCGATAATTTCGCTGTTGGAATCGTAACCCTGCGGTACACCGCCGCCGGGAATCAGGCCGACAATGCGGTCTTTTTCAACCACGATACTCACCGGGCCGCGAGTGGGAGCGCCCGTACCATCGATCAGAAAGGCATCTGCAATCACCAACCTGTCAAACGGTCCCTCGCTCTCATTGCCCCTGAGTGGTGCGTTAAGGGGGGGGGCAACACCGAGTTGAAGAGCCTGGGTGATAGTCTCTTCGCCCGGTTCAGCAGCATAATTCAGGCTCGAACTAAGCCACAGGAGCGCTATTACTATTTTTCTAGGGCACATTTAATCTCTCTCCAGGTGTTCGTATCTGTAGTGAATTAGTGACAGCGCGACGCCGTACTATTCACAAATCCAATTCGTCAAACTCGCCCAAATTTGCCAGAAACTTATGCGCGGCAAAGGCCATGGCCGCCTTGTCCGTCGCCTCTGACAGGTGGCGAACACTGTCGGATATGGATAACCACCAACGCATATGACCGGCGCTGAGTTGGGCCGCCACTGGAATCAAATCGTGGACAGTACCAAGACTGTGGGCCGCCGCCGCTTTTATATTGCGCAAATTTTCCAAATCGATATCGTGCTCTGTTAGCTTGATGATTAAGGTGGCAACAATTTTCGGATCCTGCTCCAGTGCCTGAGAGCTCGCCGGTTCCGCATAATTTCCCAGCATCGAGATATCTAGTCGACTCAGTATCTCCCTAAGAGCTCCGCGCAAACTCTGGCGCAGAGCGTCTTTGCGTTCTCGCTCCTGCCGGCGCTGGATTAAAGAGAACAAACCCACAAGGAAAAAACCCTCCAGACAAAATCCTATCAGCTCGGGTATTAGATTGTCCTCCAAAGCGCCCTCGGTGCTGGCCGCCAGAAAAACCACAAAAAAGTATATGCCAACGACCCCAAACAACAGTAGGGGCGTCAACAAAAGGAGTCGGTTTATATTCCTACTTTTCATCGGGAAGCGCCAATGCCTGGATAACGGCGGCGATTTTGCGCGCTTCATTCTGACTTAAATCCAGTGGCACATTCTGGAGGTAAACGATCAGGTCGGGGCGTATGGGTACCGGAAAAATATCGTGGGGACTACGCGGTGGATTAAGAGCCAGTTGCTCCCTGGCCACCGCCTGATCTGGCGTATCACGATTGGCTACCAGTCGTGCCTCCGGCAATTCACCATCGACGGTTGAAAATGCGATGGGGTCGTCCGTCCAGGCAAAAAAATCTTTGAGCCCGTTTTTAAGCCGCTCGTTATAAACCTGCAAACTCTCATCCCGAATGGTCGAGCCCTGTAGTTTATGAAAACGGGAACACAGTTGGTCTACATCAACCAGGCGAAGGTCCAATCGCTCATGTGACTTCAACTGCACCAGCAATTGTTCCGCCGCCATCTTTCGCGAGCGAGCCGTCGCCGGCTTGAGCACGCCGGCAATCGCCGCCTGACGCAAAAATCCGAAAAAGGCGGTCTCCGAGTAATCTTTCTCTGCCATAGTAAACTCAGGGCACTGTGGTGTAGTGATTAAAGAGTGATATCACCACGATTACAAGCCCGATTCGCTACTATTACCGGTTTCCTGCCAAAGCTCCTATTCCCACCCCCATCAAAGAGTGCATTTGACCCAAGGGTGGGCTTGCCTTCTCGAGTCTACGCAGTGATAATCGGCTGCGAAATTTTCCGCCCTTAGCTCAGCTGGGCTGATTGCCCAGCAATCTGCGACCGAGCCAGGACGGGATGCGAGCAAAGCAACGCTTTGCGACCCCGGCCTGAGATAGCGAGGGCCGGTCTTTCGGGCCCTTGGGCCAGAAAGGAGCGTCGGCAAGCCAAAGGCTTGCTGGAATTGGCCCCGCAGTAGGAGCCGAGAAATACAATCGAGTTTTCCGCCCTTAG
>JABHWT010000208.1 GCA_018657645.1 Halieaceae bacterium
AAACCAAAGGTGGCTCTGATGGAAACGCTACGGCAACAAGCGTAGCCGGGGTGTTCGCCGCGGGCGATGTTGGAGATCCGATCTACCGCCAGGCGGTAACATCGGCTGGTTTCGGTTGCATGGCTGCGCTGGACGCGGAAAAGTACCTCGACGACCTGGACTAACCCGGCGGAGGTTCTGGGCGTGATGCCTGTCAGTGATTTCCCGCCTAGCTCCGAGGCACTGGATTACCCCAACGGGCTACTGGCGGTAGGAGGCGAACTGACAAGCAGGCGCCTGATTGCCGCCTACAGACGAGGTATTTTCCCCTGGTATGAGGCACCACAGCCTGTTATGTGGTGGACGCCGGACCCTCGTTCAGTGCTATTCCCTGAGTCTTTGCATATTTCGCGCTCCCTTCGCAAAACCCTACGCCGAGACCAGTTCGGTTTATCCGTCGACCGCCACTTTAACGCGGTAATGGGCTATTGCGGCAGTTCCCGTCGCGACGGCCCCGGCACCTGGATTAGCAACGCCATGCTCGGCGCCTATACACAATTGCATGAACTGGGCATCGCCCATTCCGTTGAGATTTACAGCCGGGATCAGGTGCTCGTGGGCGGATTGTATGGTGTAGCCCTGGGTCAGGTTTTCTTCGGCGAATCAATGTTCAGTACCGCCTCCGACGCCTCCAAAGTTGCTTTGGTAGCACTGGTGGGTATATTACAACGTAGAGGCTGTAAGCTAATCGACTGCCAGGTGGAGAGCGATCATATGAATTCCATGGGAGCCCGTAACATCGCACGGCTAGACTTCGAGGCATTACTTGCGCAAACTGTCGATGTTGAAACCAGCACCGACATATGGACTGTACCGGCAACCTGTGGAGAGTTGTTGTGACCTCATCAATACGGGATCTCAAGGTTTATACGACCTACCCGCACAGTTGCAGCTACCTGGAGGACCAGGAAGCCGTAACCCTGTTTCTGGACCCGCAACAGGCCGTGGACAAAACCCTGTACAGCAATTTGTCGGGCCTCGGATTCCGGCGCAGTGGCAGTCACGTTTACCGACCCCACTGCGAAAATTGCAGTGCCTGTATACCGGCTCGCATACCAGTTGAGCAATTTGTGGCTTCTCGAAGTCAACGCAGGGTACGCGACCGGAACCGGGATTTAACTGTCATCGAAACCGACGACATTAGCGATAATGCCGCTTATGCGCTGTATGAGAACTATATAGGGGAACGTCATGCAGATGGAGATATGTACCCTACAGAGCGCGAGCAGTACGACTCATTCCTCAACGAGGCCTCCAGTTATAGTCACTATTTTCGCTTTTATGACGGCCAGAAGATGGTTGCTGTCGCTGTCGTAGACGTGCTGGACGATGCGCTCTCGGCCATCTATACATTCTTTGATCCCGCCGCCGGCAAGCGAAGTCTCGGCACCTATGCGATCCTGTGGCAGGTAGAGAAAGCCCGTGACATGGGGCTGGATTATCTTTATCTGGGCTACTGGATTCGCAACTGCCAGAAAATGGCCTATAAGTCTTCCTACCGACCACTGGAGCTGTATCTTAATAATCACTGGAGCACCTTGTTATAGATTTTCGCTTTTATTCGGCGAATTCACCGCCCAAAGCAGTAATGATTACCCCTTGCAGGCGATATTCGCAGTTTTGCCACAGATTCATATGGCACAAAGCCCGTGTTTAAGGCAAAATGCGCCCCTGTTTTTAAGAGGAATGCTGCCGCATGGCAAAAGAAGATCAAATTGAAATGGAGGGCGAGGTGGTTGAAACCTTGCCAAATACCACCTTTAGAGTCGAATTGGAAAACGGTCACGTGGTGACCGCCCACATCTCCGGCAAAATGCGCAAGCACTATATTCGCATTCTAACCGGGGACAAGGTTCGCGTTGAACTTACCCCCTACGACCTCTCCAAGGGCCGCATCACATACCGCGAGCGTTAGTCCCGGGCGAGCGCTTTCTCGCCTGACTTTTTGCTGCCCCTGGCTTTCTTGATGCCGCTTGCTGTATCGCGTTGTTCCGGTGTCTCTTCTACCGTCACTTCAAGCGCGTCCTCATCGTCACTGAGTCGTACCAGCGCGGTGCCGCCTGATTTTGCCAGGGCGCCAAACAAGACCATATCAGCCAACGGTTTCTTAATGTGCTCCTGAATGACTCGCTCCATAGGTCGGGCGCCCATGTTCACATCATAGCCCTTGGCAACCAACCAGAGGCGCGCATCATCATCGACATTCAGGGTGACATGCTTGTCATCCAATTGACACTGAAGGTCGACCAGAAACTTGTCCAAAACAGTAAGAATGACATCTTCGGCAAGCGGCTCGAATTGCACGATACTGTCCAGGCGGTTTCGAAATTCAGGGGTAAACATCTTCTTGACGGCTTCCAGACCGTCCGAACTATGGTCTTGCTGGGTAAAGCCAATGGACCGACGGGATATGCTCTCGGCGCCCGCATTGGTGGTCATTACCAGGATAACGCTGCGAAAATCGGCCTTGCGCCCATTGTTATCCGTTAGCGCCCCATGATCCATGACCTGGAGCAGCAGGTTAAACACATCCGG
>JABHWT010000258.1 GCA_018657645.1 Halieaceae bacterium
ATCTCGACTCTGGTACTTTCGTGGAATGTTGATGCAGTCACCCCCCGCGACTTCCGGTGGTATAAAATGGAGTAAAACATTACGCCAAAAACCAGCAGCCCTATTACTGCGCTGATTTCAATGATAAGCATATGCAAGTCAAACAGTTGTTGTCCGACAGCAGTCACACCGGGGGACATGTTTATCTGATTCACCTTCGAATCATCCGCCCAGGCACCGGGCACCATCAAACTCCACAGCGTCAGCGCAGGACCAAGCGCCAGCATACACCGCCGCCTCAAGTCAAAACACATATCCTGTGTCTCCGTACAAAAAATAGCTAAATTTCTCCAGTCTGTGGATCTCTGCTCACCACAGAATATCCCGGGTTATTGAAGCTGCACAATAGGGCTAAATAAACAATGCTCGAGCGCATCTGGCGCTGTCACCGAGGTAAGCATATCGGCTTGCTTGCAAATCTCCTGACTGGCTTTTACCCCACCGGATCTCTACTTACTATTATCAAGGCGGCTGGGCGCGGTGGAGTATAGCGAACCTGTGTACGAAAAAACACTGGGATGCACTACTTGTGGGCGTTAGATCCGGGGCACCAGAATAGGGCGCCTGAACAGAGCGTACTCGTGTATTATTACCGGTTTCAAGTTATCGATGGCAGGACACTTGTAAATGAGCAACTATCATGGCTGTATCCGCAGCTTTGGCGAACAAACACCCAACATTGGTCGTCGCGTATTTGTCGACCCATCTGCCCTGGTTATGGGAAATGTGTCGCTGGGAGATGATGTCTCCGTGTGGCCCCAGGTCGCCGTTCGCGGAGACATGCATCGCATCTGTATCGGCGCCAGAACAAATATCCAGGATGGAAGCGTACTGCACATCACCCATGCCGGCCCCTACAATGAACAGGGTTGGCCGCTTGTCATAGGCAAAGAAGTGACTATTGGTCACAATGCCACGCTACACGGCTGCACCGTTGGAGACCGGGTATTGGTCGGTATGGGTGCAATCGTAATGGACGGTGCGGTAGTAGAAGACGACGTGGTGGTAGCGGCCGGTGCCTTGGTCACCCCGGGCAAGACCCTGAGCTCAGGCTTCCTCTATAGTGGCAGTCCCGCCCGAAAGATACGCGCATTGTCGGAAGATGAATTGGCCTTTTTTTTCTATAGCGCCAACAATTACGTCGACCTTAAAAATCAGCACATTGCTGAGCTTAAGGAGGCCCGGCAGGACCACATCAGGAAAACGGGCCCTTAGGCAGTCACGAGCTCCTCCCGGAGCTGGTTAATCACCGGCCGGGTCTCAGGCCGAACACCGCGCCAAAGAAAAAAGGACTGAGCGGCCTGCTCCACAAGCATGCCAAGTCCATCGGACACTGCCCAGGCTGCATGGAGTGCCGCCCAGCGCATAAATACCGTGGGCTCGGCACCATACACCAGATCGTAGCAGCAACTGCGTTCGGTGAGTAGAGAGCTTGGCAAATCCGGCATTTCTCCGGTTAGCCCCGCGCTGGTGCAATTAATAATGAGGTCAAATTGACGCTGGCCGACAAGGGCATAGGCACCGCCTTCCACCGGGCCCAGGTCTCCAAACTCCGCCGCCAGTTCAGTCGCCCGAGACGGTGTCCGGTTAACCACCAATAACTCTCTGGGGCGCTCGCGTAATAGTGGCTCAAGCACACCCCGCACTGCTCCCCCGGCTCCCAGAATCAACACTCTCGAGCCCTGCACCACCCAGCCCAGGTTAGCGATCATGTCCCTTACCAAACCAATACCATCGGTATTGTCACCCAAAATAGTACCATCGCTCTGAAGGGTTAGTGTGTTGACTGCTCCCGCTCTTTTAGCGCGATCACACACCTGTGTAGCAAACTCAAAGGCATCCAGCTTAAACGGTACGGTGACATTGAGACCCGCGCCCTCATTTTCAAAGAAGCTCGTCGCGGCGGTCGCAAACCCCTCCAACTCTACTCGAACTGCTCGGTAGTGCATGGCCTGATCACACTGCTGTGCAAAGGCCTGGTGAATTACCGGGGATCGACTGTGTTTTATGGGATTGCCGAATACCGCGTAGTTGTCTTTATGAGTCATGTCGAGCTATCTCGCATAAAGTCCGCTCCATTCTCCGTCATCGGGACGCCACAGAGGGTTCCCTCAGGCGATAAGACAGAGCCTTGCATGGGAGGAGTACTCTGCAATTTGCAGCCGGCGACGCATTATACTCCCCGATTGAATGCAATACCAAAGTGCTTTTAACCGATCGCGCGCCCGCCGGAAATCGAGGGCACCCTTGAACAATACCATCGCACCTCAGCGTGGCATGGCCAAGGGGGAAGCCGCATCAGCTGCGAATAATTCTGTCAGAATTCAAATCCCGGATAGTGGTGGGTCGATCGGAGTCACCCACTGCCCCGGGCAAAATATAATCCAGTCGATTTGCGAAATAGCGCCTGACCTGAAACAGCTCTACAGGCGGCTGGCAGTGAGCTGGATTGGCCGACGTCGAAACCAGGGGGCCTCCCCAGGCCCAGCACAGTGCACGAACCACCGGATGGCTACTTACGCGAATAGCTACGGTATCGTGATCGCCATGAATCCAATGCGGTACCAGTCCCCTATGTGGCACTAGCCAGGTCGTTGGACCTGGCCATGACAAGGTAAGTTTGGCATATTGCGGACGGGGCAAAGCATCAAATAAGGCACTCAATTGCGCCACATCCGCGGCAACCAGAATCAGACCCTTTGATGGGGACCGATGCTTTAGCTGAAGTAACCGCTCTACCGCCATCTCATCAACGGGATCGCAGCTCAACCCCCACACAGCCTCCGTGGGGCAAGCGATGACACCACTGCAATCTAAGGCCGTGATTGCCTGATTAACGCGCAGTGGTGTTACGGTGCTGGGCAAAATCAGCCCTTCAAAGAATCCCGTAGTGCCGCATCTTTGGCATAGATAGCCTCCGCGTTCTTAGCCCGCTCATCTCGCAACTTTTGAGCCAATGCCGGGTCCTCACCGGCAAGGATTTGAGCCGCAAGATAGCCTGCGTTCTTAGCTCCCGCCTTACCGATAGCGACTGTCGCTACTGGAATACCTCCCGGCATTTGCACCGTGGCGAGCAGCGCATCAAGACCATCGAGGGAAGCACTCATCGGGACACCTATAACTGGCCTGATGGTAATGGCCGACACGGCCCCCGCCAGGTGTGCAGCCATGCCCGCTGCGGCGATAAAGACGGCACAGCCACGCGACTCTGCGTCTTCAACCAGCAATCGCGTGACCTCCGGTGTTCGGTGAGCAGAAGTGATGCGCGCCTCAAACGGTATGTCAAAAGATTTCAGCACGCCAAAACAGGCCTCCATAACGGGCAAATCGGAGTCTGACCCCATGACAATTACTACAAACGGTGTACTCACTGACAATCTCTCCCTCGTAGCCCAGCCACAGGCCCGACGACATCATTCGCTAAAAGATCGCGAAATTTAACTAACTGCGAGCCGCTTGGCAAGCAAATAAATGTGCAAACTTTCAGCAGTGGAGGTATCCGCCTGGGCAACGCTTAATTCGCCCCTTCAGCTCCAGCACCGATAGCGCTGCCTGCACTCCAGCCGTCGACAGGCCACTGTGCACAGCCAGATCATCAACAGTTGTTACCTCGAAGCCGACCATGGCAAGAATGCGGGATTGGCCCGCAGATAACTTCTGATCTGGCTCCTTTTTCCTGTTTTCCACCGGTAACCATTCCTGCTGCACAGCAAACAGAGGCCCCAGTTCTTCCAAAATATCCTCGAAGTTCTGCACCATTTTTGCTCCGTCTCTAATCAGCCGCAGACACCCCCGGCCGGACCCATGAAACATCGACCAGGGCAGGGCAAAAACCTCTCGCCCTTGCTCCATTGCGGCACCCGCCGTAATTAGCGACCCACTGCGTAAAGCCGCTTCAATTACCAGCACGCCCAGAGACAATCCACTAATTATACGGTTACGACGTGGAAAGCGGTGAGGCTGCGGTTGGCTGCCCGGAGGAAACTCCGTTACTAAACAACCAAATTGTACCAACTCTTCGGCCAGAGCCCTGTTCCGACTCGGATAAATGACATCAATCCCGGTCGCCATTACAGCTATGCTCTTGCCACCTGCCCCCAGGGCTCCCGCATGTGCCGCTGCATCTATTCCGCGGGCCAGGCCACTACATATATGTAACCCCGTTGCAATTGCCTCTCCACTTAGTAGTTGGGCTGCTCGCACCCCGGCCGGACTGGCCTTACGACTGCCAACAATGGCAAGCTGCGCCTGTTGCAACAATGCCGCGTTGCCTCGTACGTAAAGCAATGGGGGTGGATCATAGATCATTCGCAATAGCGTAGGGTAGCGATTATCGGTCAACGCGATGATTGTTGCTCCGACCGACTCCAGCGTTGCCATTTGGGCATCTGCCGCTTCGATCAGGTCACCTGCGCTCTGGATTCTCTTAGCAGACCTTATCGTTGCAGGAGATGCGCCTAATTCCACCCAGTCCTGCGGCTGGGACTGCCACACTGACTGAACCTTGCCGTAGTGCAGCAGGAGTCGCGTTAACAGGGCATCGCTTGCATCAGGCAAGCTATGTAACAACAGGCACTGGCGGGTTTCTGTCCTATTCATACATCATCCTTGACGTATTCTCGGGTTACTTAGTGTACGTACTTATCCTCAGTACGGGGCACACCCTTCCTGGCTGGCCTCTTTTATATTCAGGGGTTCCTGATTTTATCGAGAACCTTCAGAGGGCGATTTTCTTTCAGCACAATGGCGTAGCTCACCTTTTCAAAAACTTTAAACACCATCAACAGGCCTGCCCGAGCGTCCGGTAAAACGACATTCTCCTTCGCAATATCATCGTATACCAGCGCTCCTGTCTGATATATTGCCAACACATGACCTACCTCCATCCCCTCGCGATTGCCTCGGTTTAGTACAACGATATCCCAACTGCCAATTTGACTAACTCCGCCGTCAACGGCAATCATAAAACCATCAACAATTTCTTGCTCAGGAGCACGGGGCCTGAAGGTTGCATCCAGGATTTGCTCCTCGTTGGGTAGTAAGCGGTCTGAAACTCTAACCTCCTCGGCTATTCGACTAATCTGTAGCTCTACCACTTCATTCTTATTATCTGATATCAGCGTTGCACTGCCGATGTCCTGCGCCTGATATCCAAGTACTTCGGAGGTTACAGGGTCCCGATAAACGGCACCGGGGCGAAATATGCCGTATACCCGCTCTCCATCGGGAAAAGACCCTCGACCAAAAATTCGATCTCCCGGAGCACTCAGCAGGTGCCCCTGCGCCCCCGCAACAACATAGGCCGAACGAACAATATCATCTGCCCCCAGAACCCTGTGATCGCGCAAAAATGCCCCGATCTCATCCAGGGGTATTGCAGGAATGGCCAGATCCAGCGGTAAAACTCGCATATTGGGACTGAGCTTTACATCGCGACCACGGCTTACCTGCAGCCGTGGCTGTCCATTGACCCACTCGAGGTGTAATTTGTCTCCGGGGTAAATTAGGTTCGGGTTGTCAATCTGCGGATTTAAGCCCCATAGCTCGGGCCACAGCCAGGGTTGTTTGAGATATATTTCAGAAATTCCCCATAATGTATCGCCTTTTTTCACGATATAGGTCTGAGGTACTTCATCGTTTAGCTCAATCGCCGCCACACGCCATCCACCGGACGACAGCGACATCAACAACAGACACAGCCAGAATGAAATTTTCTTCATTTTTTCCAATCCCATGATTTATCTGCCCCGGGCCTGTTTATCATACCAGCATCCGACGGTGTTTTGTCCCCAGTTTCTGCACCGGACAACACAATAAGATTCCACACCGGGCCATATCGATTAGTTGACAGTCTGCCTCGAACTACTGTGCAGCACCGTTCGCAGCACGGTATAATCCCCTGAATATACACTAGCGAATCTACCTTTTGAGCTGACGAACTCCGTGAACGTAGGTTTGCAACAGAGTGCCCTAGTGTACATCGTCAGTAGGACCTAATTACAGAGCATTTATGGCTAATGGCAGTACTTGAAATACTGGAATTCCCCGATCCTCGGCTTCGCACAAAAGCAGCCTCTGTGACGGAAGTGACAAACGATACGCGCCGGTTAATCGACAGTATGTTCGAGACCATGTACGCAGCACCTGGAATTGGGCTGGCCGCGACCCAGGTAAACGTTCATCGTCGACTTCTGGTCATGGACATTTCTGAAGATCAGAGCGAACCGCTGGTCTTTATTAACCCCAAGCTAACCGTAGTTAACGCCGAACTCGGCGAGTACGATGAAGGCTGTCTGTCGGTTCCCGGATTCTACGAGACCGTACATCGTCCCCTCTGCGTAGCCGTCACCGCGCTGGATCGCGAGGGTAAGCGTTTCTCAAAGGAGCTGAACGGACTTCTGGCCATTTGCCTACAGCACGAGTGCGACCATCTCGATGGCAAGCTATTTGTAGACTATATTTCGCCTCTGAAGCGGCAGAGAATTCGTAACAAGCTGGGTAAAAGCCAGCGTCATCGGGGCTGAATTCCGTGTCCACTCTGCGAATCGTGTTTGCCGGTACTCCCGGATTTGCTGCAACCCATCTGAATGCACTGCTGGACACAAGGCACGATCTCGTAGCTGTTTATACTCAGCCCGACCGCCCAGCCGGGCGAGGCAGGAAGTTACAAGTCAGTCCGGTTAAGCACATGGCGCAGCGTGCAGGATTGCCAGTTTATCAGCCGCTCTCTATGAAAGATGCAGCGACACAGCGGCAATTAGATGAGCTGGGGGCAGACTTGCTGGTAGTGGTCGCCTATGGTCTCATCCTGCCTCAGGTTATTCTGGATACTCCGCTTCAGGGCTGTCTCAATGTTCACGCTTCATTGTTACCTCGGTGGCGTGGCGCCGCGCCAATTCAGCGCGCCATTGAATCTGGAGACAAAAAATCGGGGATCACTATAATGCAGATGGACGCAGGTCTGGATACTGGTGATGTACTCGCTATTCGCAGCACCTCGATTTCCGCCGGTTGTACGTCCGCCGATCTTCACGACCAACTCGCCACTCTGGGTGCCGGTCTATTACTGGAAGTTCTGGCGGACCTGTCCACCTATCAGTCTAATGCTCGCAAGCAAAGCGACCTGGGCATAACCTACGCTCACAAAATACTGAAAACCGAGGCCGAGATCGACTGGTCGCGGGAGGCCCGTGACCTCGGGCGCACCATTCGCGCATTCAATCCATCACCGGTGTGTTATACATTCGCGGGGATGCATCGGCTAAAAATATGGTATGCCACTGCTATTAGCGAGACAGTGAGCCACCAACCGCCTGGAACGGTGATTCAAACAGGCCGGGAAGGCATAGTAGTCAGCTGCGGCACGGGGCAGCTACAGATTCACCAGCTACAACTCGCAGGAGGCAAACTTGTGACTGCTGAACAATTTCTCAATGCCAAAGGTGCTCTGTTTACCCCAGGCACTCGTCTGGGTGGCTCGGCCCAGCCCTGATGTCGCTAAATACCAGAGCCGCTACAGCTATAGCCCTTTCCCAGGTACTGGCGGGCAAGTCCCTGAACCAGGTGCTTCCGCAAATACTGGCTCGAGTGGCCCAACGAGATCGGGGACTACTGCAACAATTGTGTTACGGCACCCTGCGCCACTACCCCAGACTGCGGGGTTTCCTCAATCTACTGCTGGAAAAGCCCCTAAAAAACCGGGACCGGGATTTACAGGCATTGCTATTGAGCGGAATTTACCAACTAGAAGAAACCAGGGTGCCAGATCACGCCGCTGTCGCGGAGACAGTCAATGCGCTTATTGCGCTCAAAAAGCCCTGGAGTAAGGGTTTGGTAAATGCTGTTTTACGCCGCTTTCTGAGAGAGCGTGACGAGCTGGCAAAGAGCCTGGATGAGGCCGAATTGGCCTCGCACCCGCGCTGGATGTTGCAAAAAATAAAACGACAATGGCCCGCTGAAGCGCTCGCCATTATAGAGGCCAACAACACCCAGCCGCCAATGACTTTGCGAGTAAACCCCAGCCAGGCCAACCGGGACGGCTATATAGAAGAGCTACGCCAATCAGGTATTGCTGCCCAGCCTTGTGCCATTAGTGCCCAGGCACTTCGTCTTGAGCACCCCGTAGATGTTAGCGACCTGCCTGGTTTTGCCGAGGGCATGGCTAGTGTTCAGGACGAGGCCGCACAGCTGGCGGCTTTGTTGCTGGGAGCAGCTCCAGGGGATCGGATACTTGACGCCTGTGCCGCCCCCGGGGGTAAGACCTGTCATATCCTCGAGGTGCAACCCGGAGTGGCCGAGCTTGTTGCGCTGGATGTGGACGAGCAGAGATTGACAAAGGTTGCGGACAACCTCCAGCGATTACGGTTATCGGCTACCCTGATGACTGCAAATGCGGCAGCCCCCCCCACCACACTTGATACTGCCAGCTTTGATCGAATTCTGGTAGATGCGCCCTGCTCTGCCAGTGGCGTGATCAGACGCCATCCCGATATAAAGTACCTGCGTCGGGAACAGGATATAGCTAACTTTGCAGCGCTACAAATCTCGATTCTGAATGGCATTTGGCCACTGCTGAAAGTAGGGGGCTGCTTGTTGTATGCCACATGCTCTATCTTCGACGAAGAAAATAGCAACGTGATTGCCGCCTTTCTGAGTAGCCAGGAGGACGCCCAATTGCAAAAAACAGACTTGCAATGGGGGGAGGCGACGGCATGTGGCCGCCAGTTGCTGCCAACCACAAGTGGTCCGGATGGCTTGTTCTATGCGCTGTTGGTCAAAACGGCGTAATTCGCCACGGCTGTATTGTGCATAATTTCGCGCAGCAAGGACTTACAATCAGCTCATGATTTCTTTATTGTGCATACGTGCTTTTCGGAGTTTCTCGGCCCATGAAGATTATAATCCTCGGCGCTGGTCAAGTAGGTGGCGCGCTGGCAGAACACCTCGCGAATGAACAGAACGATATCACGATTGTAGACTCAAATAGCGAGCGCCTGCGAGCTCTGCAGGACACATTGGATATAGGCACGATCACCGGCAGCGCCTGCCATCCAAACACGCTCTATAAAGCCGGGGCCGAAGACGCAGACATGCTCATCGCCGTTACCAACAGCGACGAGATCAACATGATGGCATGCCAGGTGGCACACACTCTGTTCAACACACCTACCAAGATTTCAAGAGTGCGATCTCCGTCGTATCTCGCGTATCAGGATAAGTTATTCAACAAAGCCAATGTCCCCGTGGACGTTATTATTGGGCCCGAGCAACTGGTGACCAAAAGCATCTGCCAGTTAATAGCCAACCCAGGTGCGTTACAGGTGCTGGATTTTGCAGAGGGCAGGGTCCAGCTGGTGGCAGTGAAAGCCTACTATGGCGGTCCCATTGTGGGACAGGAACTTCACGAGATTCGCCAACATATGCCCAAAGTAGATACCAGGGTCGCTGCCATTTTTCGCCAGAACAGGCCAATCAGGCCTGAGGGCAGTACTATTGTAGAGGCCGGAGATGAGGTTTTTTTCATTGCCGCAAAAGAAAACATTCGCGCCGTTATGTCCGAATTACGCAAGGTAGACAAGCCTTACAAGCGGGTCATGATTGCCGGGGGGGGTAACATTGGCGCGACTCTCGCACAGTCGATAGAAAATCAATACCAGGTAAAGGTCATCGAGCGCGCCTACGACCTCTGCCGCAGTTTATCAGAACGACTCAAGCACACCATTGTCCTCAACGGCAGTGCCTCCGAGCCACAACTTCTGATAGAAGAAAATATTGAGTCCACCGATGTATTTTGCGCGCTGACTAACAACGATGAATCCAATATTATGATGTCTATGCTGGCCAAGCGACTAGGAGCCAAAAAAGTTATCACATTGATAACCAATCCTGCCTACGCCGACCTGGTAGGAGATGAAATCGATATATCCATATCACCACAGCAAATAACAATTGGTAGCCTGCTCGCCCATGTCAGACGAGGCGATATCAGCAATGTTCACTCTCTGCGGCGGGGAGCTGCGGAAGCCATAGAGGTAATCGCTCACGGTGATGCCTACTCTTCGAGGGTAGTGGGACGGCGACTTGATGAGATCGCGACCCCGGAAGGGGTTACCATTGGCGCTATAGTACGCAGCGAAGAGGTTATCATCGCCCACAGTCATATCGTAGTGGAAAGTAACGACCACGTTATTCTGTTTCTGGTAGATCGCAATAAAATCTCCGCTGTAGAGAAACTGTTTGCTGTCGGCTTTGGGTTTTTTTCCTAGGAAGGGCACATGCACCTGTCGGTTTCATTTCGCATTCTCGGTCTACTGCTCATGCTGTTTAGCAGCACTATGCTGGTTCCTCTATTAGTGGCTTTACTGTCAGATGAAAACACGGTAACCGGTTTTCTCGCTGCACTAAGCATAACCTTCTCGTCAGGATTTGTTCTTTGGCTGCCGGTAAGGAGCATGCGGCACGAATTGCGAATCCGCGATGGATTTCTGATTACATCTTTGTTCTGGGTTGTACTGGGCATTTTTGGAGCCCTGCCGTTTGCCCTCACCGAATCGCTGGATTTAACTACGACCGATGCGGTCTTTGAATCTATATCGGGACTGACTACAACCGGTGCAACCGTTATCCAGGGCCTGGACGACTTACCCCAGTCCCTGCTCATTTATCGCCAACTCCTGCAATGGCTGGGAGGTGTCGGTATCATCGTAGTGGCTGTCGCAGTCCTACCTATGCTCGGCATTGGCGGCATGCAATTGTATAAAGCAGAAACGCCGGGGCCATCGAAAGATAGCAAGTTGACTCCCCGAATTACCGAGACCGCCAAAGCACTGTTTACGGTCTATCTGGCCTTGACCCTGGCCTGCGCCCTGGCTTACTGGGCAGCTGGTATGTCCAAGTTCGATGCAATAGCGCACGCGTTTTCGACTGTGGCCATTGGCGGATTTTCAACCCATGATGCGAGCATGGGGTATTTCGAAAGCGATATGATTCTGATCATTTGCAGCGCTTTTATGGTTTTTTCCGCTATCAATTTCGGCTTGCACTACCTCGCTTGGCGCCGCCGCACCATGACTGTTTACCGAAAGGACTCCGAAACCCGTTTTTTCATTAGCGTGCTGTCGATCTGCATTGCCATTACTTGCATTCAATTATACTGGACCGACACTTTGACTGCGAAGGAAGGCATAGTACACGGCATTTTCCAGGCCATTTCGATTACAACGACTACCGGATTTACCACCCGTGACTTTGCCAATTGGCCCACTTTCTTGCCTATATTACTTCTGATGTTTTCCTTTATGGGGGGGTGCGTAGGGTCCACCGGTGGAGGCATCAAGGCAATGCGATTAATGCTCATTGCCAAACAGGGCGTTAGAGAACTTAAGCAATTAATCCACCCCCATGCCATCATACCCCTGAAAGTTGGTAGACGACGGGTAGAAGCCTCCATTGTAAGCGCTGTATGGAGTTTTTTGGCAGTTTACATGGCTGTATTTATGGTCATGCTACCCACACTAATGGCGACCGGCCTGGATTTTACTTCTGCTTTTTCAGCCGTCACCGCTTCACTTAACAACCTGGGACCAGGGCTGGGCCAGGTTGCCAGTAATTACGGTTCTATAAGCGAGACCGCCAAGGGCATCCTGTGTGTCGCCATGTTGTTGGGACGATTAGAAGTATTTACCCTGCTGGTTTTATTCACTCCCATGTTCTGGCGACCCTAGTGTACCTCTTCACTTTTACTGTCACATTCAGAGCCTCTCTCGAAAGCAGACGGTCCTGATGGACAATGCCATAGCTCGCCTTTTATCGAATTCATTCGCGCTGATGAGTTTTTAGGTGGCCACTAACTAGTTCCTATCCATAAATGGGTGTTTTTTTGAAAGAGTGATGATTGTGGAGTAGAGCTCCGGTGCCATGTTTACGTCAAGGACC
>JABHWT010000250.1 GCA_018657645.1 Halieaceae bacterium
CGGCCAGCCATTTTTGCAGATAGGCGGCATTCTTCCCAAGGTCCACATCCGTTATTCCGACCTGCTGGAAACCCAGTTCACAGGCCCATTGGCGAATTTGCAGGGATAACTGTGTTTGCTGTGAAGATGATAGTGACATTGTCGTGTTGTCGGTAAGGGTCAGAATGCATTAATCTACAAGTTTGCCAGATTTGATGGAGATTGTGTTTTGCGAGGTATATTCGACGCACAGCAATTATACACGGCAGCGCAGTCAAGAGAGCTGGATCGTTGCGCAATCGAAGATTTTGGCCAGCCTGGCATTGTTCTCATGTCTCGCGCGGCGACCGCGGCCTTTGAGTGGTTGCTGGCGCTGTGGCCCGATGTGGAGCAGGTGCATGTACTGTGCGGCACCGGCAATAATGGTGGTGATGGTTACCTGCTGGCGGACCTGGCACACAAGCGGCGTATTTCGGTGACGGTCTATCAGCTGGGCGATGTCGACAGAATACAGGGTGATGCAGCACTTGCCAGAGCGCAGGCTCTGGATAATGGCGTCGCCGTGCAGGCATTTTCCCCCGAAAACTTGCAAGGTGGGGTCATCGTCGACGCTATGCTGGGTACCGGTCTGGGTGGCGAAGTTCGCGCCCCTTTCCTGGGCGCTATTGAAGCAGTTAATAGTAGCGAATTACCGGTGTTGGCGGTGGATGTGCCCTCTGGTCTGTGTGGTGATACCGGTCGGGTTTTAGGCACGGCTGTACGAGCAGATGTCACCGTTTGTTTCATTGGTTTGAAGCGCGGCCTTTTTACTGGCGATGCGCCCGATTATACGGGTTTAATCCAGTTTACAGATCTTCAAATTCCTGCAGAAGTGTACCAGCGGGTGACAAGTGATTGCGCTCGCCTGGAGCTGGAGCCCCTGCTTGAGGCCATGCCGGGGCGACCGGCCTCCGCCCACAAGGGGCTCTACGGGTCGGTTTTAATCATCGGAGGCGATTATGGTATGGCCGGTGCGGTAGCAATGGCTGCCGAGGCGGCCATTCGCTGTGGTGCAGGGCTGGTCAATGTTGCAACCCGCCCGGAGCATGTGTCGAGTTTGGTGGCACGAACGCCCGAGGTAATGTCCCATGGAGTTAATGCCGGGGAGGATCTGGCGCCGCTGATAGACAGAGCCAGTGTTCTGGTAGTCGGCCCCGGTCTGGGGCAATCCAACTGGTCGGAGCAGGTGATGGCTGCTGCTCTGGAGTCCACCAAGCCGATGGTGCTTGACGCAGATGGTCTCAATTTACTGGCAGCGGGTAAGCTTGTTGCGAGCCCCCGTCGGCAAGACTGGATTCTGACGCCACATCCCGGGGAGGCTGCAAGATTATTGGGCGTCGGCACCAGCGAGATACAGGGGGATCGGTTTGCCGCTGCCACCCAAATCCAGCAGCGCTATGGCGGAGTGGCGGTACTTAAAGGCAACGGCACCTTGGTGGCGAGCGAGGGGTGTCTGGTACTGGGTGACTATGGAAATCCCGGTATGGCCAGTGGCGGGATGGGCGATGTGCTAAGTGGTGTGATTGGCGCACTGTATGCTCAACATCTTCCAGCGGAGGATGCTGCTGCACTGGCCATTTGTTTACACGGCGCAGCGGCGGACCTGGCCGCCGAGGATGGCGAACGAGGGCTAGTGGCCACAGACCTTATCCCTCGAATGCGAGCACTGCTGGGGTGAATCGTCCCGAGCTGATGCTTTGTGCCCCCGATGAGGAGACCCTGGTCGCCCAGGGAAAACGGTTGGCGGCGGTACAAAAGACCGGATTGGTGGTCTATCTGGAAGGTGATCTGGGTATGGGTAAAACCACGTTTACCCGCGGTTTTATTCAGGGCCTGGGCCACTCCGGTTCAGTGAAAAGCCCTACTTACACACTTGTGGAGCCCTACGCATTTGGTGATTTTACGGTCTACCATTTTGATCTTTTTCGATTGGGGGATTCCGAAGAACTGGAATTCATGGGAATTCGGGATTACTTTGGGGAGGACAGTACATGCCTGATTGAGTGGCCAGGTCGCGGTAAGGGAGTTTTGCCCCCGGCGGATTTAGTGATTACTATAGAACCTGAGGGATCGGGACGGCGCATTCACATGGCTGCGATAACCGGATTGGGAGAAACTGTAGTGCTTCGCTTAAGTAAGGTGAAGTCTCCAGACCTGTAATCAAATGGGAGTGACATGAGCAGAGCAGTCTGGATTATCGTGATCCTGGGTACGCTGGTGATACCCTCTGCCCTGGCGGTGGAAGTGCACGATGTGCGATTGTGGCGAGCTCCCGACCATACCCGGGTAGTGCTGAACATGTCTGGCCCGGCACAGCACAAGCTGATAGTACTTAATAACCCAAGTCGTATCGTACTGGATATCTCCAATACTTTGCTAAAGGCCAGCTTTTCGAAACTTGAACTTGAGAATACGCCAATCACACAAATACGATCCGGGGTACGCGAGGGTCACGACCTCAGGGTGGTGCTGGAAATTAATGCCCAGGTAAGCCCCCGCAGCTTTTCTCTAAAGGCCAACGAGCGGGCCGGTGACCGCCTGGTTCTCGATCTTTATGACAAGGCTGGCAAAACCCCTACCGTAAAAAAGAGCGTTACCCAGTCCGCCAAGCGAGATATTATTATAGCCATTGATGCGGGTCATGGCGGTGAGGATCCGGGTGCGCAGGGCCCCAAGCGAGTTCAGGAAAAAACGGTAGTGCTCGCCATAGCGCGCGAACTACACAAATTGTTCAAGGCCGATGGCGGTTTTGATCCAAGACTGATCCGCACGGGTGATTACTATATCAGTTTGAAGGGTCGTCGCGAATTGGCCCGCAAAGAACAGGCGGATTTGTTCGTTTCGATTCACGCCGATGCATTTAAGGATAAGCGGGCTCGGGGAGTGTCGGTCTACGCCCTGTCGACAAGTGGTGCCACCAGTACGGCAGCTCGCTACCTGGCCCAGAGAGAGAACTCGGCGGACCTGGTGGGCGGCGTGACTCTGAGTGATAAGGACGATGTGTTGGCCGAGGTACTGGCAGATCTGTCTATGACCTCGACCCTCGATACCAGTTTGAAGCTTGGGGACGTCGTGTTAAAGCGAGTTGACAGAATTGCAAAACTGCACAAAACCCGGGTCGAGCAAGCGAGCTTTGCTGTGTTGAAGTCGCCAGATATTCCTTCAATCCTGGTGGAGACAGGTTATATATCCAACCCGAGTGAGGCGCGCCAACTTGCCTCTAGCGCTTACCAGAAAAAAATGGCTCGTGAACTGCATGCGGGAATTAGAAGTTGGTTCGTGGATCACCCACCTTCGGGCACGCTAGTGGCCTGGCAGCGGCAGCAACAAGGGCAGCAGTATACGATTGCCAGAGGCGACACCTTGTCGAGCATCGCCCAACGCTTTCGTGTTTCCGTGGCGGCACTGAAGGGCCACAATGGCCTGAGCAGCTCTCGGATCGTGGTTGGCCAGAAGTTGACAATACCGACCACCTGATTCGTGTCACATATCCGCACACTAAGCCCCAGGCTTGCGAACCAGATTGCCGCTGGTGAAGTGGTTGAACGCCCGGCCTCGGTGGTAAAAGAGGTGTTGGAAAATAGCCTGGATGCAGGGGCTACCCAGGTGGACGTAGAAGTAGAAGGCGCCGGCACCAGACTGATTCGTATTCGCGATAATGGCCACGGTATAGCGCCTGAGGAAATGCCTCTGGCACTCTCACGGCATGCCACTTCCAAAATTTCCTCTTTATTAGACCTGGAACAGGTGCAGAGCCTGGGCTTTCGCGGAGAGGCCCTGGCCAGCATTGGGTCGGTATCCCGATTGACCCTGACCAGTAACCCCAGCTCCCAGTCCAGTGAGGGACGCTGTGCCCTGGCTGAGGGGCGAGACCTGGAGGTCAATGTAAAACCTGCTCCCCACCCTCGAGGCACCACGGTCGAGGTGCGGGACCTGTTTTTCAATACGCCCGCCCGGCGCAAGTTTTTGCGCACCGAGAAAACTGAATTCAATCATCTGGAGGAGGTAGTCAAGCGCCTCGCGTTGTCGCGTTTCGATGTGGGATTCAAATTGCGCCATAATCAGAAAGTAGTGCATCACCTGAAGGCGGGGACCTCCCAGGCGGAAAAACAGCGTCGTGTGGCCTCGGTTTGTGGCTCTGCTTTTCTGGACCAGGCGGTTTACATTGAAACGGATGTTCCAGAGCTAAACCTTTGGGGTTGGGTAGGCTTGCCCACGTTCTCTCGTCACCGGGCCGACCTTCAGTATTTTTTTGTCAATGGTCGGGTTATTCGCGACAAGTTGATTGCCCATGCGGTGAAGCAGGCCTATCGGGACGTGCTATACCACGGACGGCATCCGGCCTTTGTTTTGTATCTGGAGCTGGATCCCGCGCAGGTGGATGTCAATGTGCACCCCACCAAGCACGAAGTGCGCTTTCGCGACGCTCGGGGCATGCACAATTTTATTTTCAGCAGTTTGCATCGAGCCCTTGCCGACGTGCGACCCATGCCCGACCAGAACATTCGAGCGACAGATGGAACGGCTGTTAACACGGCTACTGGAGAGGTGGTGCAGCCGGGTCTGGGTTGGGGTGGATCAGCCGATAAAATTACCTCCGGGGTAGCGATGGAGCAGGTCCGCAGTTATGCCGGCGTTCATCCACCGCCGGAGGCACTACAGGACAGTGCCACGCAACAAGATGTACCACCGCTGGGTTATGCCCTGGCCCAGCTTAAGGGAATATATATCCTGGCTGAGAATGCACTGGGTCTGGTACTGGTCGATATGCACGCGGCCCACGAACGTATTACCTACGAGCATCTCAAGCGGGCTCGCGATGCAGAGGGGGTGCGGAGCCAGCCATTGTTGGTGCCACAGGCGGTGGCTGTTAGCGCGCAGGAGGTAGAGGTCGCCGCTGCTAATGCTGCTTTATTCCAGGGCCTGGGAATGGAGGTAGAGGTGGCCTCTGAAGAGGCATTGCTGATCCGTCAGATTCCAGTAACTCTGAGGCATTCTGATATCGAGCAACTGCTCAGAGATGTATTGTCGGATCTTATGGACTATGGCAGCTCAGACCGTATCGAGGCCCATATGGATGAGATACTGTCCACCATGGCCTGCCACGGCTCGGTACGGGCTAACCGCCGTCTCACTATCCCCGAAATGAATGCCCTGCTTCGCGACATGGAGGAGACGGAGCGAAGTGGTCAGTGTAATCACGGCCGACCGACCTGGACCCAGCTTGGGCTGGATCAATTGGACAAACTGTTTCTGCGCGGTAGTTGAGACTGTGGCCGAGGCATTCGTCGACCCCCGGCCTGTGCTTATTTGCCTGATGGGCCCCACCGCCTCGGGCAAAACCGATCTGGCTATTCAAATAGCAGAGAAACTGGACTGTGAGTTAGTGAGCGTTGACTCCGCTTTGGTGTATCGCAGTCTGGACATAGGTAGCGCCAAGCCGGATTATCCTCACCACCTGATAGATATTCGTGACCCCCTGGATATCTATACTGCTGCTGATTTCGAGACAGACGCACACAAGCTGGCCAAAGAGATCAGCGGTAGAGGGAAAATCCCGCTGCTGGTGGGTGGCACGATGCTTTACTTCAAGGTCTTTCTGGAAGGGCTGGCCGCAATGCCAGCCACAAACCGGGATGTTCGGCAGGCGATAGAGCGGGAGGCCGCCGAACGGGGTTGGCCGTATATTCATGCCCAACTTGCTCTGGTCGATCCTCAATCGGCAGCTCGACTTCACCCCAATCACTCACAGCGACTGAGCCGGGCCCTGGGCGTGTATCGGTCCAGTGGGATCACATTAACCCAATGGCAACGTCAGCAAGGGCAGCAAGCCAGGCCGGAAGACCATTTTCGCGTGATTCAGTTGGCTATCTGTCCCGCCGATCGGGCAGTGTTACACCACCGTATTTCCCAGCGCTTCGAGGCAATGATGGCGGCCGGATTTCTGGCGGAAGTTGCTGCCCTGCGGGCCCGAAGCGACC
>JABHWT010000150.1 GCA_018657645.1 Halieaceae bacterium
CGGCAATCCGGTTGGCCCCGGCGCTCCGGTTGGCCCCGGCACTCCGGTTGGCCCCGGCGCTCCGGTTGGCCCCGGCGCTCCGGTTGGCCCCGGCGCTCCGGCTGGCCCAGCTGGACCCTCTGGTCCCTCAGCACCTGCTGGTATGTTGTCGATTGCCCCTGCGAGTGCATTGAAGTTTTCATTAACTTCGTCTGCGTCTGCCGGAGCGCCGTTCAGAAAAACGTTTGGGACTGTAGTTTGCGCCGACAATATGGGCGACAGAGTCGCGCCTAGCGCAGTAAGCAGTGTTAGAAGAATTATCTTCATAAAATTTCCTTTTCCATTCTGCTGGATTTCGTTTAGCCAGAACATAAGCGATAAAGCTTTCGCACAATCATCCCTGTCAATTTCACTGCTTTCTCCTAACACACATATGGAGGGAACATGAATTGTGCTGAAAGCTTAAAGCGGAAAAGCCCTAAATTCCATCAATTAATTACGTTTAGTTGAAAGAATAGTTGTGGGCTTTGCAAGGTATCTAGCGTTGTTTCCCTAAGGGTTGCCTCGAGGTTAGCTTCAGGGCGGAACTACACTGCGAATCTGACTGGCGAAGGACCGTTCCGAGTCGAAAGCTGCCGAAACCCGTGGCAACGGCCTAATGTCCCTTCCTAGGCGAAAGCCGCCATTAGAGCCTCCGAGTGAGGCTCATGCGGGAAAGGTCGGCTTTCAGAGCCGTCATTCTGCCTTGGGGTGCCTGACGCTCCACATGAAATACAGCGAGGCTGTCAACATTGCCAAATTCACAAGGCAAACCAGCACAGTTCCCTCTGGGGAAACTAAAGGCGGGATTTCACATTCAGGGCAGGCATCTAACAAGGGATATGTAAGCGCCACGTTGGCCATTGCGTTAGAAGCTATGTTGCCCAGTGAAACAGCGAAGGCAACAATGTACAGGGCGGTAAATATGATGGACTGGGTTCTAGATAGGTCCTTGCCGACGAAATAAGCCACAACCAAGTAGCCGAACAATAGCGTGAACAGAACAGTCGCATCAGCGTTTACCAGAGCCCCCTGTCCTTGCATTAAGGTAAGCCATTCCCGAATAATTTCCCCTCGCTCTAGTTCTGTCATTTCATATCCCTTGTATTGTTAAGTCTCCAAGAAGGATAGACTCATGTCTCTGAATAGGCGAAAGTCGGCCTTGTTGCCCAGGGGAATGTAGACGGTGAAAACTTCCGCTTTCACCTCATTGCGGCCCTTAGAAATCAGTCGATTACACCGATCCACGCGGCCTGAATGTGCCATGAGCGGACTCCCACTATTCATAATATTCCCAGCGAATAGTGGGAATACCTACTTCAATCTTCGCTCTTATTCATGGCCTCAGCTGGAATGAATAAAGGCTTTTTAGTCGGCCATTCATCAATCCGTTCGGGTGCGTATCCTTTTGGATAATACTTTTTCGGTGATATTTCCGCATCACGAATACTTTCTTGCTGAATGTCAGAGCGGTTGTATTTGGCCGGAGGGATAATCAGTCCTCCTTGAGATTGAACATCAAACTTTGGTGCAGCTACATTTGAGTATTCGGCTATGACACCGTCTCTTACCCATACCTTGTCTGGAGTCATATTGACCACGATCATGTCGGGTGCACCAAAGTGAAATGGCCCTTTCCATTTTTCACGTATCTGCGCCAGTAACTCGGGGTTGGAATAAGCGTCATATGACATGTGTGTGGTCATTCCCAGTCGAGGTTTTATTTCGTTAAAGAGATAGCCAGCGGCATACCCGGGATTGTGCGAAGTATCAACTGTCATGCGCCCGATCATGGGAGAAACTCCGTTGACCCCGGCAGAAATGGCCATGAGTTCCACTTGCACTTCTGTGATCACCAAGTCGCATCCTTTTGCGTATTTTAGCGTCAGAGAATTTGGTCTTCCGTCTCCGGTAAATGCTACACACATGCCGTTCCAGTCGAGGCGATATGCAGATGCACCATCCTGTGTATGTGACTGACGCCAATGAATAATCTTGACACCATCGTTTTCGTAGACCACGCCACCGTCATCCGCAAAGTCGAACTCATTGACGTCTAGGTTCCAGCCTTCTCCGATTGGGAAAATGTCAAAGCTGTCCTTGTGCCAAGTCAGCATTTCATCCATTCGGTCCATCATGTATGCGATGCCATGCTTCTCGGTACGGCCAGAAGGGCCGTGTACGCGGAAAGACTCATGCCACCTGCCAGCCCATCCGCCGAACATGTAGGCATAGGGCACGGAGGCTACGTGATCCCAGTGTAAATGCGTAATAAAAATATCATTGATCTGGTTGAAAGGAATTCCGGCCGAGAGGTAATTCGCTATCGAGCCTGGGCCCATATCAAAAATGAAGTTCTTACCATTACCCAGTTCGACATAAACGGAGGTGCCCATCTGCCCAGGACGAGGCACTGGGGAAGACCCCATGAAGGTAACACGTATTTCGAGTATAAGACGGACAAACGCCACCTTTTCAATCAATCCATTATACACAGCTGACCGCAGACTCCCACTTGCTGCGAAGGTAAGCTATTAACTGCCTGAGACCCCAGTCTGCCTGACCTGGATCCTCGGAGTTAGAACGAAAGGCCAGGGTGTCCGCGAAGCCGGCGAAGTCCTCGCTGACGTTTTCTGCTCCAACGAGCCCCGGATACAGGAAGGGGTCAAAGGTAGTGGCTAGTCCCGGCTGTGGGTTCACAGCGAATGCAAAGTTCGTCTCGCGGATAACCTCAGCAGCGGGACCGTCCGATTGATCAGTATTCGCGTGTAGATTGAAGGTCAGGTCGACGGTGTCGCTGGCATCCCACTGCAACAGAACACGACCGGCTACTTCATCCTTCTCACCGAGCTTGTCGTTGGTAGTTATGCTTTCCTGCCACCCTTCACCCTGCTGGGTGGTAGTCAAGGCGATGCGGCCACGAACCGTGTCGCTCAATGCGCCACTGATATAGGTATCGGCCTTGTAGTACTCATAGTTACCCACATCCAGAGAGATGCTCGCCTCGAATTCATCACTGGGCTTGTTGCTAATGAAGTTGATGGCACCGCCAGTACTATTGCGGCCGTACAGTGTTCCCTGGGGGCCTTTCAAAACCTCAACACGCGCCACGTCGAACATCACGCCGCGGGTCATCGTGGGATACGGCAGTGCAACTTCGTCAACGTATACGCCAACGGTAGAACTGCTACCCACGCTGTAATCGTCAAAGCCTACGCCGCGGATGGTGTAGATAGGCACACCAGAAGGCTGGGTCTCGGTGAGTACCAGGCCCGGTGTAAACTCAGCCATTTCAGTGGCATCGCTGATGCCGAGTTCCTTCATCTGGCCTCCGGTAATGGCAGAGATGCTGATGCCGACATCATTCAGGTTCTGCTCACGCTTTTGCGCGGTTACCACTACCTCTTCAAGAGCCAGGTCATTAGCCATGCCCGAGGTAGATATCACCAGGGCTACGGCCGCGGCCATCGGTTTTATTGCTATGTTCATGAGATTCTCCGGGTTCATCTGTTTAGTTATTTATTTTGCTGAGGAATGCTTCAGCCATCTCTACGGCGGCTGCAACAATTTTCGGGGTTAGTTCTTTCGCGGTTTCAGTTTCACTACGGGTATGGGCCCACCCGAGGTAGACCAATGCTCGCAACAGAAAAAATGCAGGCAGTAAAGCCAACTGCTTGTCAGGCAGTGCCCGCTCACTGCGGTAGCCCTCAATGAGCGCGCTGGACACGTCATCGAAGTAAGGCTCACCGAGCAGGAAGAACAGGGAAGTCGCGATCTCGAACAGATACCAACCAAAACCGGCATCATCGAAATCGATCAGATAGATGTCCTCGCCAGAACCAAGTAGGTTCTCGGGCAGAAGATCACAGTGGATCAGACCATAAACCTCGGGGCCTCTTCCAAGGTCGCTTAACAGTGTGGTCAACGCCTCGCTGGCAGCGTCGAGCGTTGCCATCTGCTCAGGAGTAAGCACTTCCAGGTCACGATAGCGCCCCCAAACGGCATGTTCGGCAAAACAACCGTCTATATCCCATGCATGGCGGGTAAAACCTTCCGGCTTCGGCCAGCTCTCGGTAAGCTTGTGTAGACGGGCTGCAAGTACACCAACCTGGCGGTAATTGGCCGCTAGAGTGGCTACATCATCAGACAGGCCCTGTTCCACACTTCCAAGCGCTTTACCGTCCACCCAGGACAACATATCCACCTGGTAGCGTTCACCACTTGTTCCCTCCTGCAGAACCGCGAACCAGTCATTCGTTCGAGTTTTTACGCTCTGGGGGGTGAGCAGGCCGGCAGCATTCAACGCTGACATCCACTGCAATTCAGAACGCAGGGCCGCATCACTGTGGTAGCCAGCACGGTGAATCCTGAGCGCGTATCTCCCCCCATCCGGAGTCATCAGTTCGTAGACAGCATTCTCACGGTGCTTGATCAGCGACAACTTACTACCCGGATCGATATCCCACTTCTCCAAGCTGGCTAGCGCCAGGGCGTTAAACGCTAGCAACTGCTGATCTAAATCGGTCACAATTTGCCCAGAGTCAGTGGGCGGAGCCAAGGGGCTGGTACTTTCATTCATATCCACTGCTCTCTCATCTCTCTATTATTGGTCTGTGTGGCGGCAGTATCATTTGTTGGCTCTGCCTGCTACAATTCTCGAACTTATTCGACATTTGGCGCCAAATATACCGAATATATTCGAGTTGTCAAGCGCATATGCTCAATAATATCGATGACAATCAGATTATTAACCGTTTTTATTCGACTTTTAGAGGTAAGACATGGACGATACGAAAGCCACAGGCACACGCCGCAAAGCGAGCTATGCCAAAGGCATGGAAAGGCGGAAGCAATTGCTGGCGGCGGCCAGCGAACTACTCAAAGAAAATCCGCTAGACAAGATTTCCCTGAAAGACATTGCAGCGACAGCAGGTATACCAGTGGGGTCTGCCTATCATTTCTATACCAACGCCAACGACGTGTTCATCGAACTGGCACAGCAATTTTCAGTAACACTCGCGGCCGCCATTAGCGAACCCTACACTGGTGAATGCACCACATCCTGGCAAGGGTTGTTTAAGGAAGCAGTGTGGCGAGCGGTGGGCATATACCGCGAGAAACCGGCTTATGCTCAATTGATAATCGGCAGCAAGGCACCACCAGAAATAAAACTCACCGACCGCGACAGCGATGCCCAGGTCGGCAAATTATTCGAAGAGATTATTTCCAGGTATTTCGATTACAGCCCATTTCCCAGTCACGATGAAGTGTTCTTTCACTCGGTGGAGATAGTGGACCTGTTCCTGACACTATCGGTTATAAAGCATGGGGAAATCACCGACGACATGGCGGCGGAAGCCGTAATTGCTGCGCTCGCCTACTTGCGTGAATATATGCCGGCAAGGCTTCCGAGGGTACCGACAAGCTAACTTCGGCAGACGTTCGGAGTTCGAATCTGGAATCCCGCCACAACCGACGTACCCGTCACCAACCCAACTCCCACAAACCCATACGCCACATCATATGTGTCGAGCATGTCGAATAAGACGAGTAGATCTTGAGTTTATTACCCCGGGGCACTCCCCTTTTGGCATCAGATTCAGCACTATATCTGCACGTGAACTTTTTTGGGAATATATAAAGGCGCGACCAACTACTACCTGGAAACAGCAAATCAACTCGTCGTACCTGACACCCCGCTAGCTCTGTTTCGGAAGAAGCTCCAAGTTCGGTTTTGAAAAGCTGTTTCAAATCTTCAACTTACCGCAACCCAGCTCGGTATTGCCCACTACCAGGCTCGGCATAAGCTCGGTCTCGGTCACCCCGCCCTACCCCATCAGCGAAACTCGTTACATTTCTTCAGCTTGCTACCCAGGTTCTCCTTAGAGCATCCGACTCATAATCGGGTGGTCGAAGGTTCAAGTCCTTCTGGGCCCACCATTTTCTTATAAATCATAGAGTTATAATTTTTAGAGCATCCGACTCTGGGGTGACGGCCTATAGACTGGAGTCGGAGGGCGCGACCTGACTCGGTCGAATATGATCAAGCGGCTTAATACTTCAGATGTTCCCTCGTAAAGCTCATTACTCCACTTTGTATTGCTTCAAGTCTGCAAACGTTGGGGTCGATGCTGCATGCTTTCGCCAGGCAAGGGCACCCTTGGTCACGCTACTTATGAACGCCATCGCCCAGAGCAGACACTGCTTTATCAACTTATCGAGCGCCATTGGCCTGAGCTGCA
>JABHWT010000093.1 GCA_018657645.1 Halieaceae bacterium
CAGGTTCAGACTCCAGCCGCGGAGTTTTCCCGCCGGTCTATGAGTAACGAAGTCATTGGCAGCACCTCGCACCATCTTGGTCACAGCAGACAGTGAATGCTTTGCAAACAACTCATCCATCAGTTCAAGGCTCTCGCCTGCATCGGCCAGAAAGCGCAATGCTTCGCTTTCTGACAGCCGCAAAACGGGCTCGAACAAGTGCTTCCACTTTCTGGCCAAAGCCGGTACCGCAGGTTGTGATGCAAAAAGACCTGCGGCCGCGTGCTCAAAATACAGGTGCACAGTACGTTCGGTAATATTTCCGCGATGGTCGCCGCTCATAGATAGCATGGCTTCACGGAGAGCTGTCTGGGTGACTTCCTGCCCATGGAGAACCTTCCAGGAAGTCTGTGCATGCCGTATTAGGGGGGTGTTGGTCATTAATTCTCCATGTGGTGTTTTGTCCAGCATTGCCGCTGTTTATTGTGGGCAGCGCAATCGTATTTCTGCACGCCGATATACGAGTAGTTTACTAGCTTTTGTCTATTATGGATCTACTTGTGAGCTATTTCTTTCGTGCATCGAAGAAACTGAAAGCGCAGAATACTCCATGTGTTGAGATTTTTGTCCATTTGCTTTTAGAGGGTAGCTGTATATAGTCAACTCAGAATTTTAAATATTACATAGGTAGCTCTAATGACTGTATCCCAACCGCGCATCCTGGTAGCAGCGATAGCCGCAACCACCCTGGTATTATCCACATCAGATTTGTCAGCAGCTGATGAGCCCGGACTGACACTGGAAGAGGTGATTGTCACCGCGCAGAAACGCAGCACCACAGTTCAGGAAACACCCATTGCCATTACAGCGTTTACCGGAGAGATTCTGGCAAATGGTGTGGTAACTGACGCGGCCGATCTCAATGGCAGAGTGCCCAATCTGCATATCGCTAAAGGCGGCTCCAATGTTGAAATTTCCATACGCGGTATTAACAGCACCAATAACGTAGAAGCGGGTGATCCGGCGGTGGCCTTCCATGTCGATGGCATTTATCTGGGGCGCCCGATAGCCGCCGGGGCCATTTTTTATGACCTGGAGCGCGTGGAGGTGCTAAACGGCCCCCAGGGCACACTCTATGGCCGCAACGCCACCGCGGGTAGCATCAACGTGATCACCCAGAAGCCGGCGCAAGAGTTTGAGGCCAATTTGGAGCTTAACCTGGGTAACTATGACCGGGTTCATACCCAGGGCATGATCAATGTGCCGATAACAGATCAATTTCAACTGCGTGCGGCTTTTTTCACCGATGACAGGGACGGCTACTACGATGCAGTCCACTTTGAAACTGGCGAGTCTCTTGCCGAAGGCGACTCGGCAGATGACGAGGCCTTCCGTCTGCATGGCCTGTACCAGCCTACGGAAAATCTCTCTTTGCTGCTCAGTGTTGACTATCTCAGTAAGGAGGGGTCGCCGCCTTATCAGCGCGACGTGCCGGTCGATGATGTCTTTACTGTTGAGACAACGGCTTCTGGCTACAGCGACATAGAAGACAAAGGTATCAAGTTCGAGTTGAACTATGACCTGGATTTCGCCACCCTGACCTACATGGCGGCATCGCGCGAAACTAAATATTCGGCAGGCGGTGCCGCGGCGGGGAACAGTTTCCTCCTCGGAGCTACGCTGACTGTCGATAATTCCATGGAGCAGGTTACCCATGAATTGCGGCTCGCTTCCAACGGCGAGGGTGCCTTGCAGTGGATAGCTGGTGCCTACTACTTCAAAGAAGAACAAGAGATCTTTTTCTTATTGGACGATGCTTTGGTGATTGCTCCCCCGCCTTTTCCCAGACTTGATTTGACCTTTGACCAACCGGAAGTGGAAGCGGCATCGACGGCTATTTTTGGTCAGATCGACTACAGCTTTGCCGAGAGCTTTCGCCTCTCCGCGGGTTTGCGTTATACCCAGGATGATAAGAAGCGTATCGGTCGCAGCTTAGTCGGTTTCACGGAAGCCGATGTCGTACTGTCGAATGTTCCCAACATAGCCGACGAGGAATGGGATTCGACTGACTGGAAGCTGGGGCTTGACTGGTTTGTGACGGAAGATTCCATGCTCTACTTTTCCGTTGGAACCGGCTATAAGGCCGGCGGTTATTTTGATGGCATAGCGCCCAACGACTATGACGAGGAGACGGTATTGTCCTGGGAGGTTGGTTCAAAAAACCAGTTTTTGGATAACCGGTTACAGTTGAACCTCGCTGCATTCTACTACGACTATGAAGATTTCCAGGTCACGCAGACCGAGCCACTGGTGGGTCTTCCCGCTGGCGCTCAGGGCTCAGTGACCCGCAACGCCGGAGAGGCCGAAGTCTACGGTGCCGAGCTTTCGGCTCAGTATCTGGCGACCGCCTATGATCACTTTAACCTGCAGTTTTCCTATCTCCATTCCGAATTCACCGATTTCGAATTGTATGACCCGATGAATGACGTGACTAACGATTACAAGGGCAATGAATTGAATAAAGCGCCTGGCTGGACAGCAACCCTGGGCTACCAGCACGAGTGGGCGCTGGGAGACAACGGCAGTGTGACAGCAGGTGGCCTGGTTTACTATATGGATGACCATTACCTCACATTCAGGAATGAAGAGATCAGCGAGCAAGAGTCCTATACGAAAGTGGATCTTAACCTGACTTACACCTCACCGCAGGGCAACTGGTTTGTCTCTGCCTATGGCAAAAATGTCACCGACGAGGAGGTGATGGTATCCATATCTCTCTTGGGCGTCGCCACTGCCGGATTCGCGGCCCCACGTACCTACGGAGTGCGTGCCGGTTATAACTGGTAGCGAGTAGCGTCGGAATGCCGCACCACTCCCAGCGAACAAACTGGGAAGCTCTGAATGTTACTGTATGAGTGACGAGGCACACTAGTATGCTAGGCAAGATCATAAAAATAGTGCTGGTTGGAATCGTCTTGCTGGCGCTTCCCATTGTCTATTTCGGCTATCAGTTCTACCACACCGGCGAAGACTATGGTCTAAGCCGACAGCTGGCCGACACCACCACCAAACGCACGACCGCGTACGGAGAGGTGGTCGGATTTATTGATGAAAACAGCTCCCACACCTGGATGGGAATTCCCTATGCACAGGCTCCTGTGGGAGAGCTGCGCTGGCGGGCACCACTTAAGCCCCAGCCCTGGGACGATATCTACGAGGCACTACAAGCCGGAGACTTCTGCAAGCAGTTTGGCTCGCAGATGGAGAGCCGCCCTCCCAGCGAGTGGGGCACGCCCATCGGCTCAGAAGACTGCCTCAAGCTGAATATCTTCGCACCCGCCTTTGCAACCGGTGCTGTGCCCAAGGGAGACAGCCGTCTGCCTGTGATGGTGTATGTGCACGGTGGCGGTAACATGGTGGGTTATGCTAACCAGTTCAAATATTCTGGCACCCAGTTAGCGCACACCCACAATGTTATTGTTGTCACGTTCAACTATCGCCTTGGCCCCTTCGGCTGGTTTTCCCATCCAGCGCTGAACAACGGTGGTTCTGCTGAGGATCAATCCGGCAATTATGGCAACCTCGACAGCATACGCGCGCTCGCGTGGGTGCAGAACAACATCGAAGCCTTTGGCGGCAATCCGGACAATGTGACCTTGTTCGGGGAATCTGCCGGCGGCATGAATACCTTTGTTTTGTTGGCCTCACCACTGGCGGAAGGCCTGTTTCACAAGGCCATTATTCAAAGTGGCATTACCACCAAGACCACGCCACTTAGCGAAGCACAGAATTACGTTAACAGTGCCGAGCCGGGTGATAAAAACAGCAGTCGCGAGATTGTGAGCAGCTTTCTTGTAGCCGATGGCCTGGCAGGTGACCGGCAGGAGGCTACCGAGGTTCAAAATGGCATGAGCAACGCAGAGATAAGCACTTACCTGCGGGCCAAGAGTGCCGATGATCTGCTGACCATTTACGATTTCAGTGGTGTGCTGGGGCTGCCCAGCGTGCCGCAGCTGTTAGCCGACGGTGCAGTAATTCCCTCGCGAAAACTGATTCAGGTGTTTTCCAACAGCGCTGACTACAACGCTGTGCCGACCATACTGGGC
>JABHWT010000138.1 GCA_018657645.1 Halieaceae bacterium
GCCGGTCTTTCGGGCCCTTGGGCCAGAAAGGAGCGTCGGCAAGCCAAAGGCTTGCTGGAATTGGCCCCGCAGTAGGAGCCGAGAAATACAATCGAGTTTTCCGCCCTTAGCTCAGCTGGGCTGATTGCCCAGCAATCTGCGACCGAGCCAGGGCGGGATACGAGCAAAGCAACGCTTTGCGACCCCGGCCTGAAATAGCGAGGGCCGGTCTTTCGGGCCCTTGGGCCAGAAAGGAGCGTCGGCAAGCCAAAGGCTTGCTGGAATTGGCCCCGCAGTAGGAGCCGAGAAATACAATCGAGTTTTCCGCCCTTAGCTCAGCTGGATAGAGCGTCCCCCTCCTAAGGGGAAGGTCTCAGGTTCGAATCCTGAAGGGCGGGCCAGTAATCTGCGGTATCAATACATTTGATAACTTCCGTATTACGCCAGCACCGCACATATATCAAATTCTAACGAACTCAATTCCCACGACAGTATCGCTAAGCTATCTGCCCAAAATCGATAGAATCGCCGACCGAAAAAACAAGTAAGGGGGATTAGCTTCACTTTTTAATCGGGAAGTGTATTGCAACAGCTTTCTGACGCACTCACTTTCCATTTTTAACCACTTCTTTCAGCAGTGCGTAGTTTTGTTCTGTCAAGAAACTCAGTTACTATTCCAGCTTTTTCCCTGGTTGCCGATCTCTTTGAGCAAGGCTCTGTTTCAGCAAATCTGTCCCAGGTCAGCTTGGAGATTCTACATTTGAATTGTTTAGTATGTTAAGTAGAATTTGATTTGATGTAGACCATTCGAAATGGTCGGTGACAAATTTGCGACCCTTTTTCGCGATTTGAATTCTGATTTGTTCATTTTCAAGAAGTGTATAAATGTGTTCCGCATATTCTTTATCATTATTGCCTACGAGTATTTCTGAGCCTTCTTCTGCATTTAAAGCCCTATTAGCCAATTTGGATGTAATGCATGGCAAATTCATAGCCATGGCTTCCAATAGCTTATTTTGTATTCCAGACCCCATGAGCATTGGTGCAATAAAGATTAGCGAGGAGGAATAAGATTCCCGAATATCATCAATCCAACCCTCAATGTTCACTTTGTCAGACTTGCATTTCAATATGCTCTTTTCAGGATTGTCGCCTGAAATCAATAAAGAAGTATCTGGTCGTTTCTCCCAAATTAGTGGCATAATATTTTCAACTAAATATCTGGCACTTTGAACATTTGGTGGGTATGACATATTACCTGTAAACAACAGGTCGTATTTTATTTTTCTATGCAAATCATGAAAGTAATCTGCGTCAATGCCATTGGGCAACACTGTTATATCTTTATTTTCGGAGCGAAATATTAATTCACGATCAAATTCAGAAATGATGCAGCAACTATCGAAAGACTTGCAAATATTATGTTCATATTTCCTCAACCTACTTGCTTCTGTCTTAAAAAGAAACCTTGTTAGCTTTGGGGCATATTTTTCTCTCCTCTCCATTCCAGCTGAGAGTGCGTCCATGTAATCCAGGGTTTTTGGTATTCCACTTATTTTTCGAACATATTCAGAAGTGCGGATCAGTTGACAAAAAATATGATCCGGTTGAATCACGGAAATAGTGTGGCAAATTTTTTCAAATATCCTTTTGTTGAAAAAATATCCTACCTGGGCAGGTTTGTCGGTGAAAAGAAAAAACTTGCAGACACTGAAAATGATTGTCCAATAGTACAATCTAAAGGCGTGAATCTCTTTGCAGTATGGATCTAATGCTGCAATAGATTTTTTGGAAACATGCACGTCGCTCAGTGCAACCAAGTATACATCACATGATTCGGATAACTTACGAATCTGATGATATGCTCTTACTTTGTCTCCCTTTGTTAAAGGGTACGGAAAACGACTTAAAACAAATAGAACCTTTTTTTTCATGTTGTTTTGAGAAATGAACTAGAATTGAGGTTCAATTTTTCATTTTGTGCTTTAAAGCAACAAAAAATTCGAACGAAATGAACTGCTGCCTCACCTGATTCCAGGCACTTTTCGCTATTTCTTGATATGTATGCCAACGCTTTTGTCATGGATTTTTTGCCGTTCGCAATAAATACTTCATTTCCTGTAAAAAAACGGAACCCGACTGTTAGACTTTGCTAAGTATATATACAGTCTTCTTTCGCAACCAATATTTTCACTATTTTGCTTCTTTTTGACAATAGTGAGGTCATGGGTCGGTAGTGACAAGTAAACTCTCCAAAATTGATAGAATTGGGCATTCCGGAGACAGTGCACTTAACTTCAGCAAAGCATAATCGATGCACTGTCCCCGTAACCCCCGAAAGCAATAGCGGCCACAAACATCGCATCGAATACAGTGTGGTGGCGAAGTTATCGGGCAAAAAAAACACTGGCGGAGCATCTTGGCTCTGCCAGCAAGAAAAATCTTGTGATTGAGGGTTCTGAGAGCGAATTATTGCAGCAGGGACCTCTGGCCAGCTCAACAACAATTATCTAGAGTCTGGTGCACGCAATTACACCGTCATTAGGCGGAATCGAGTCTTAATGTAAGCGATGTAACCGCGGTGGGTGTGCCAAACATCTCACCGACAATGTTCATGTCTTCCACTGCCATGTTGGGGAAACGTCGCAAGAGTTCCTCCAGTGCATAGCGGATAACGACCAGAGCCAGGCGACGCCCGGGGCACATATGTTCGCCATAGCTGAAGTTGAGGGACTTTTCGATTCGATTGTAGCGGCGTTCCTTGAGCGCCTCCGGGCTGAGATCGGGGGGGATTTTCATGCGTTCAGGATTAACCAGCTGCGGTTTACTAAATGCCCTGTCATCCATATTTGCCTTTCTTAAACTCATATAAACCAGGCTGTTGGGCTTGATCGGTTCTCCTTCGACTGCAGTAGCATGCTGGCTATACCTTGGAAATACATTGCCGAGTTTGGCGGTAGCCACTCGAATATATTCAGATACAGCTTCATTCTTCTCTTCTACTGTTCGTTCGGGTGCCATAAAATATGTGCGTATGTCGTCGGCGCTATTGTCGTCATTGCCCTCCAGCAATAGGTTGAGACATAGGGCCAATGAATTTCCCGTAGCGCCAAGGCCGGCCTGAAACAGGCCATTGACCAGGCAGATAAAATTTTCCAGCTTATCCTCGTGACCGGCGCGAATTTTCTCGCCAAAGTCATAGAGCAGACAATTGGTGCGCAGTCCTTGGTCAGCATCGACACGGAATTTTTCAAGCTGCGGAAGGATGAAATCTGAAAACTCTTCAAAGGCCTTTAAGGCAGTGATTTTTTCCTTTTCCGGTGCCAGGAGGGCGACCAGCTTAATGGCCTCGCCAGCTAATTCCCGGCACTTTTTCTGCTCGTCCCGGTCCTTAAACTCCAGCCCTATCACATGAGTGGTCACAATGAATGACAGCGGTTTAGTGAAATCTTCAATCAACTCCACAAGCCCATTATTTTTGTCTGCAATTAGCTCCAGCTCATCCACCAGTTGCCCGGCAACCATATGAAAAAAATCGTTGTGCTGGTCTACCCGAGTACCGTTAAAATGATTGCGAATGTCTTTTCTCAACTCAAGGTGTAAGTCGCTGTTGTTGCCGAGATTTTTGGCAAACACTTCGCCTATTTTTTGATCTACTTCGCTCTTGTCCTGCAGAGCATCAAAATATTCAGCGAAATGCACAAATCTTTGCCCGTCATTTCTGAGCACCTCACAACAACCTCCGTGTGTCGAAACAACATACATATTCAGGTCGCCGGAAGACGTGACGATTTCGATAAGATCACCCGACTTTTGGCATTGCGTCATGTATTTGTCGAAGTCTTTCTGAAAATCCAGAAACCCAACTTCAATAGTGGCCATTGAACGGTGCCTCGTTATTGGTTGCGCCACACAGATGTATACCGAATGACATGATAACCAGTTTCGTGGTTTATGTTTATTCTCTGCTTAAACCTACGGGGCTCTCTAGCTATCCCGGCCCTGTTTATTCCAGTGGGGCTGCCGTTTTTCCAGAAATGCTTCTAGTCCTTCCTGTGCAGAGTCAGACGTCGCGCTTTGGCAGAAATCACTGACTGCATTGCGAATATCATTTTTGTAACCCTTATCACTGGCGCGTACAAAAGCGGCACGTCCTAATCGCATAGCTTCAGGGGATTTCCCGGCAAACTGTGCGGCCATGTTTTTTGCCTCATCCAGCAACACAGCATCAGGTGTTCGCCTGGTCACGAGACCAATTCTCTCAGCCTCTTCTGAAGAAAATACCCGCCCTGAGAATAACAATTCAAATGCCCTGGATCGACCGACCAGCCTCGGTAAATGCGCTAAGTGGATGGCCGGTAACAGCCCAAGATCGATCTCCGGATAGCCGAAGCTTGCGCTCTCTCCCGCCAATATGACATCGCAGGAAATGGCCAATGTCATGCCACCGCCACGGGCTGCGCCATTGACTACGGCAATAGAGGGCTTTCCGAGCTTACATTGCACATCCCATAACTGGACATACAGTTTTTCAAGGAACTCTTTGATTTCTGATCTTGGTTTCTGGTGTATGATATCCAGATCAAGTCCGGCAGAAAACCGCTTTGGAATTTCACTGCTTAGGATAACCGCTCGCACCCCATCGTCAGCTCCCGCTTCGCCCAGGGCTGACAACAGATCGTTCAAAAATTCCAGGCTGAAGGCGTTAACCGGTTTTCTATTCAGTGAAATATGAGCGATATTGTCATCCACCCGATAGGTGAGGCATTGCTTGGCTATTGGATGTCTCCTTATTTCCGGTTTATTGGATGACCTAGGGCACCTATGCTATCAGATTTATGGCATTCCGGGGACCGTGCACTTGATTTCAACAATGCACATTCTGTGCACTGTCCCCGGAATCGCTCGGAATCGTGCGGAATCTTGTAAATAGTGTGCCGCCAAGTGTTTTTTTCAACACACTGCTAGATGCCTTCCTCGTTTGAATAGATTATGATCAACAACATGCGCTGTTTTGAATCAGAACGGCTTTGTGACACCGACCACGAGCAAGAATAGTCACTACCCCGAGGTAGTCGCCATTGATTAAAATAATAGCCAAATGGATCGCCCTCTCCCTGGTAGGACTAGTACTGGGACTGCTGTTGCTGCTAGGTTTGGGTTCCAGCCTGTCTCTGGACAGAGGTTATCACCACAGCAGTGAAAGCCGGGCCCTGCCACTTTTTCCCCGGGACAGTAGAACGAGCCTGGTAAGGGTGGCCGCCAATGGGTTCGAGTTCAGGGCCAGAATTGCTGGCTTTGAATCTGAGCTCAATGAGATTGAAAAGCCCGCAGTAATTTTGCTGCACGGATTTCCCGTTACATCTGCCATGTGGATCGCCCTGATCGATCCACTACTGGAAGCGGGATTCAGAGTGCTGGCATTCGACCAGCGCGGATACAGCCCCGGCGCACGCCCCGATAAACCCAGCGAGTATGCAGTGGACAAACTCAGCGCTGATGTAATCGCGGTGGCCGATGCGGTGGGTATCAAGCGCTTTCATCTGGTAGGCCACGATTGGGGTGCAGCGGTGGGTTGGGCAACGGTTTTATTGCACCCCGAGCGATTATTGTCCTGGAGTGCCCTGTCGATAGCACACCCCGCAGCTTTTGGTCAGGCCTTGCAGGACGACCCTGACCAGCAGTCTCGCAGCAGCTACTTTTTGCTTTTTACCACGCCCTGGCTACCTGAGGCTCTATTCAGCTTCAATAGTTTCAGTTTGCTTCAAGCCATCTATAAGGGGATGAGCGAAAAGCAGATATCCGAGTACATCCAGACCTTCTCCGAACCCGGGGCACTGACCGCAGCTCTAAACTGGTATCGTGCAATGACTCTGGGCCCGGGAACTATTGATGACCTATCCCTGGAAGTCGAGGCACCCACGTTGTTCGTGTGGGGCAATAACGACCCAGCTGTGGGCCGCGCTGCTGTGGAACTGCAGAGACAATACCTAGTGGGTCCCTATAGAAATCTTGAACTAGACGCAGGCCACTGGCTGCTGGCGGAGTCTCCCGAGCAAACCATCGAAGCAGTGGTGCAACATGTGACCACATATCGAGACGGAATTCCCCAGAGACGCTGAGAGCAGACGACAGATTATTGTGAGTTTATTATTTGACAACCGATGGCGCAGTAACGATGGTAGACAACATGCTTCAGATGCTCCCTACCTTTTACACGTGGGCAATCATAAAGCGCACAAGAACATCGACAGACTGCTGAGAGCTTTATGCACGGCAAACATACCAGGCACAATGACACTGGTGTTCACTGGCGCTCAGAATATGGCAACCTTAAAAACTGCCGAAACTCTGGGAATTTCCAACAGAGTTCTTTTCACTAGAGACGACTTTCGCTTTACCAGAAATAGCCACCCAGGTACCTCTTTGCATGCTGTAGAGACAAACTTCTATTTGGGAGAGCTATAATCATGCGCGTCGCAATTGTTCACTACTGGTTTGTCGGTATGCGAGGTGGGGAGAAAGTCGTGGAAGCCATTCTCGACATTTATCCCGATGCTGATATTTACTGTCATGTTTGTGACAACTCTCAAATCTCGAAAAAAATATCCAGCAGAATAAAAGGCACGACGTTTATTAGCAGAATGCCATGGGCGACCAAGTTGTACCGGAACTATTTAACGCTAATGCCAATTGCATTAGAGCAACTGGACCTCACCGAATATGACCTGGTTATTTCCAGCGAATCAGGCCCTGCCAAGGGGATTATCATTTCTCCTGATGCAACACATATCTGCTACTGCCACTCCCCTATGCGCTACGTCTGGGACATGTACCACCAGTATAGGAATAGGGCTTCGCTCCTAAAACGCATCGTCATGCCTGCAGTAATGCACTATTTGAGAATGTGGGACGTAAGTTCCTCCCATCGGGTAACTCACTTCATCGCAAACTCCAAGTATGTTGCCCAACGAATAAACAAATACTACTGTAGAGGCGCGACGGTTATTAATCCTCCTGTTAATTTCGGAGATTTTGAAGTAAGCGAAGAGCAAGCAGATTATTATCTCATAGTTGGCCAATTGGTAGACTACAAGAAAGCTGATATTGCCATAGAAGCCTTTAATCAAAATGGTCGCAAACTGGTCGTTATTGGAGAAGGTGAACTGCTTGGGTACTGCAGGAGAATTGCAAAGCCCAATATTACACTACTTGGTAGCCAACCTGCCTCCGTGTTAAAAGAGCATTACGCGAAATGCCGAGCTCTTATATTTCCTGGTATTGAAGACTTCGGTATAGTGCCTCTCGAGGCAATGGCGTCTGGTCGCCCTGTTATTGCCTACGCCAAAGGCGGGGCTTTAGATACAGTCATAGAGGGAAAGACAGGTCTGTTCTTTAACAAACAATCTCCTGAAGCAATAACCAGTGCCATTTTGCATTTTGAGGACACAGCTCAAACATTTGACAGCAAAGTGATCCTTGAGCACGCCAGGAGTTTTGATACAAAACAGTTTATTGCCAGGCTTTCCGAGTTTATTAATAGTGTACAGGAATAAACACGATGTACTGAAAGCCGCACCGCATGGGGGGCCGCACTAAATCGAATGTTTATATGTAGGGGCAAGCTATAAAGCAAAGATAGCCTTCTCGGTCACAGGGCGCGATACAACTATAGCTGCGCTGGCCACCGAAACTGAGCGCATCCGGTTTACGGACAGAGAGCGTTATGTTTATCGTAGTGGACGATGGCGCCGGCTTTCATCACCAGCGCAACGCGCCGTGTGACGGATTGGATATCGGTCAATGGATCACCGCATACGGCTACAATATCAGCCCGATAGCCCGGCTGCAGTCGTCCGACCTGATCTTCCATACCCAATAGCGCGGCGGCATCATAGGTGGCGGCCTTCAGGGCTTGCGAAGTCGTCATTCCCGCCTCCACAAACCACTCCAGTTCGCGCGTGTTCTGACCGAACATGGACATAACCGCATCCGATCCGAATGCGATCCTGACTCCGGCACTGTGCGCCTGGCTCAGGGTTTTGATATTGTCCTGCACAAACAAATGCAGCATCTGCTCAGTCTCTTTTCCATAACCATACTCATTACGGTGCTCGGCGTAGTATCGGTTATGATCAATGGTTGGCACATAGAATGTATCGGTTTTCGCCCAGGCCTGCAGGGTATTGCTGTCTACGCCGACAGGGTGCTCTATTGAATCCACTCCTGCCCTGAGTGCATCCATCACCGCATCGGGACTGTAGGAGTGCACTGCCACACGCAAACCTGCCCCATGGGCAATATCAACGACCGCCTTGATCTCCGGGTAGAAAAATATTTGCTCACCGGTGAGATCATCTGCGGTACCGGTGGTGGCAAATATCTTTACCCATTGGGCTCCGCTGGCCGCGACCCGACGGGCTGCAGCGCTTAAATTCCTAACTCTGTGAGCACTGTCTGTGGTGTCCTGCGGCAGTGTCATCGGATGGATGCCCACGCCCGACAATACCAAGCGCGGCCCTGCAACAACACCGGTGTTAATCAGTGTCCGAAGCTCAAAATCAACGCCATCCAGAGCAAACAGATCGCGGGCAGTTGTCACGCCATTCGCCAGCATCTTTTGTGCATTGTCGATCGCGGCCACCAAACGCTGCGCGGGTGGCGTCTTTTCCAACAATTGTGACCAGGCATCACCCTGGCCGGGACCGGGCAAGCCATAGGTAACGTGCACGTGGGTGTCTATTAACCCGGGCACCGCGTAAAGCTGGTGCAGATCGAGCATCTGTGCTTTCGGGAATTGTGGTCTGAGGTTGTCGCCGATCACAGCAATGTGACCATCAATCACGACAATGTCGCGACCTTGAATGACTTTTCCATCGCCATCGATAATCTGCGCAAAGCGTAGTAGTGTCGCCTCGCTGGATGATTGCCCTGGCTGGTATCTGGTTAAAGGCCTGGCCTGGTCGATGGTTTGGGTTTGTGCAACTATTGACCCTGTGGGCCAGCAAAGCAACAGACTCACCAGAAGCCGGATGAATCTGCCCGGCACTCTGATTGATATCCTATGGGCGGGAATGTTCATTTCGCAACCGGCAGCTATTTAAAAGCGATAAAAAGCTTCCACACCATAGGTACGGGGCTGTGCAAACAGGCTGAAAGGTATGCCGAGGAAACTGACTCCACGCATATTACGGAAGGTTTCGTCCGTTAGATTGCGACCCCACAATGCAATGCCCCACTTATCTTCAAAATCGAAATCGATGGAGGCATTCCATAGTCCGTAGCCGCCCTGTCGTGAATTGTCGCGATTGTCCGGATTGAAGAACTGTTCACCCCGATAGCTATAATTGAGCAAGGCTATACCGGCCATTGATCCCGCTTCGAAATGATAACGCCCGGTAATATTGGCGGTAATCTCGGGCGCGCGTGGCAGCGTATTGCCGGCAACGTTGAGCGACTCTCCTGTATTGGGGTCAACTGCACCACCGGGAAAACTATCAAATGTAGCATCGGTGTATCCTGCGCCGAACTGAAGGTCAAAGTTCTCATGCAACAGAGCATGGCCTTCCACTTCGAAACCCTCTGTGGTCACTGAAGCAGCATTGGATATGAGCAAAGCGGTGGTACCACTGAACGGGTCGAAACGGAATTGAAATACCTGATAATCATCATATTCCGCCCTGAAGGCCGCCAGATTCAACCGCAGACGGCCGTCAAACAGGTCGGATTTCAATCCCAGCTCAAAGCTGTCCACAGTTTCCTCTTCATACTTCAGATCATCGATAGTGGGTACCAAGTCGACATTGAAGCCGCCGCTTTTATAGCCATTGGAATAGGTGAAGTATGCCAGCACATTGTCGGTGGCCTGGAACTGGATATTGGCGGTGGCTGTGACATAGTCTTCATCCCGGTCAAAGACCTCGTTGATGCCTTCCGCGAGCCCAAAACCTGGAAACACAAACTGATTGATCACAGCGTCTTTCTCTTCTTCTGTATAGCGCAGACCACCGCTTATCGTCACTCTGTCAGTGATATCAAAATTTGCATTCAGAAATACCGCGGCACTAGTGGTATCGACCGATGAATCCTGAATGGCCGCATCGACACCTTCCGGTGGTCCGCCAAAACCCGGTCCGAGTGCTACCACACGTTTGGTTTTTGCCTCCTGATCAAAATAGAAAGCACCGACCACATAGCGAAAACGCTCACCTTCCGGTGAAGCCAGTCGCACTTCCTGGGTAAAATGCTCAAATTCATCCTCAAAAAAACGTGCATCCAGAGTGAACAGGCGGGTGGCGTCCTCGTCGCTGCCAACTTTGCGTTCAACCTCGCGATAACCGGTGATAGAAGTCAGGATATATCCGTTGTCAAACTCGTAATCAATCGTCAACCCAGAACCCCAGCCTTCATTTTCATCGATCAACAGGGCGTCCTGGTCCACCACGAAATCAGAGGCTGCCAGGGGGTTACCTGCTGCCAGCTCAAAAGAGGCCTCCGGCTCAAGAAACAATAGTTCGTTGTCCTGTTCGCGAGCATCGAATGAGAAATTGATATCGAGCTTGTCACTGGGCTGAAAGCGCAGCTGCCCTCGCACTAACAGGTGATCGTTGCTCATCAACTCTTTACCGCTATACAGGTTGTCAATATATCCGTCCTGACGCTGGCTGACCACCGCTATTCGGGCCGCAGTAGTTTCTCCCAGTGGCAGGTTTGCAATCAGTTGACCGGACACCAGGTCCAGATTACCAACACGCCCACGTAGCTCTCCACTGGTCTCGCCAATGACCGGCTTGTTACTCATGATGTTGATGACGCCGGAAGAACTGTTTTTTCCAAACAATGTACCCTGGGGCCCACGCAGTACTTCCACCTGGTTCACATCCACCAGGCCCTGATCGACGGACAGAGACTGGCCAGCGAATACACCATCGATATAAACACCAACTCGGGTGTCGAATCCGATATTACGGGAAAAATCACCGATGCCGCGTATGCCAATAAAGGTTTCTCCGGACGAACCGGTCTCTCCAAACACGAGATTGGGTGTCGAGTACTGGAGATCCTGCATTGTTGCTGCACGAGCCCGTGTTATGTCCTCGCCACTGACGGCCGAAATGGCAATGGGAACTTGCTGCATACTCTCCGTTCGGTGTCGTGCCGTGACCACGATTTCCTCAATCACAGCGGCTCGTTGCGCCTGCTCTGTATTGGTTGAAGACTGTGCCCAGATCGGGGTTACACCCAGGGTGCAAAGTGCTGAAATAAGCGCCACAGACATTGTCCTGGATGATGGGAGACCCACATTCCCAACGGATAAATCAGTCACTGCGCGCTGCTGCCAGATTGACCGTGTACTCATGCTGTGCTCCTGGGGTATTTGCCTATCGCCCGGGATTGAATCCCTGTATGAGGCGAAATCAACATAAACGGGCTCCAGCGACATAAGCTGGTGACCGACTGTGAGGTGATGCTAGTTGATATACCGGGGCAGAAGTTGCTTGAGTGTCACTGTTACTTGCGCTGACGTCACTATGTGCGCTTTTTGATCTGGGTGTCACAGCTTGGCGGCAGTTCCCTGTCGAGCCTGGCGTGGCGAGATGCCGAAGCGGGTGCGAAACGCATTTGAAAATGCAGCAGACTGGGTGTAGCCCACTTGCTCCGCCACCAGAGCAATGGGGACAGACTTATCACGCAGCAATTCCCAGCCGGCCTGAAGACGATTTTCCTGGCAAAACTCCGAGATCGTGGTATCAAACAAGTGTTTAAAACCGTAACTCAACTTGTTGCGATTGATGCCTACCTTGCGCGAAAGATCTACAATACTGGGGCGTTGAGCAACCGACCTTGCCAATAGTGACCGAACTTCGTGCAAGCGTTCGATGTCAATGGGTTTGAGTCTGACAGGCGAGGTGGAATCCGGACGATCGGTCATGACCTCAGACATCATGCAGACCAGCTCAAGAGCCTTGGCTTCCAAATGAACACGTTTGAGATCACCCGCATAAGAGACATTGAGCAATTGATTAAGCGCGCGAGACATGTCGGCAGACAATGACCAGTTTGTCAGCAGAAAGTCATCCGACCCATTTGCCAATCGCCGCACCGGGTCTGACAGGGAAATCGAGTCCAGCTTGAATCGCTCGACCAGAAGGTTGGGGCGCATGAACAGGGTTACCCAATCCAGACGAGCACCGCCCTCAATCCACTCCTCGTCCTCCACACCGACGGGCTGATGAAGTATCTGACACAGAGGGCCTTCCAACTCAGTCTGGCCAATGCCGTCAAAATCCATGGCAGAGCGTGCGGCCTTGCGAAAGTGTAGTCTGGTCCAGCCCTCACCGATAAGCGTATAGCTGAGGGGCTTATGAAAATGGCCGCGCATGTTAAGCAGCCCGAAATCCTCGCCGAAGGTGATGAGATCGAGCTTACCGCTACCAATTTCGGGGGAAATTTCCGAATCGAGAAAGCAAATACCACTACCAGCATCGGCACTATCCACACCGGATCCGCCACAGATCATCTGAAGCCAATTCTCCAGAGAATCACTGAAGCTAAAAACTTCTGGTGAGGATGTTCCTGTCGATGGTTGTGTTGCCTGCATAGAGACGCTTAACCGGGTTAACAATTGTTTAACAGCCCAGGCAATGTGTCATATCCGGAACAGAAATGCAAAATGTTGGTTCCGGCGAGCTTGCAAATTGCAATTGTGGGTACAAGGAAACCATGCGAGTATCTGTTGCCCTGCTCTATTGCTTACTATTTCAGACTGCGAGTTCTGCAAGCGAAAAAGTGCGGGTGAATTCATTTGGTTTATCAGGGTTTTCCTCTACCAACTTCTTTCAGCCCAGTTCAGCGAACTCGGTCCTCCTTCGAAAATCCGTTGATTTCGAATATGACGAATTCTGGAATACCAAATTTGTCGATGGCAGTGGCAGCAGCTCTCTTTAAATGATCAATCTTTTGGCTGCACGAGTTATTCCAAGGTGGACGCAAAGGGTCTGGAGCAGCGTAAGTGTCAGTGTCAGTGTCAGTGTCAGTGTCAGTGTAGCAAACGTTGCCGTGGCAAATGCTCGAAGTGGCGACTGCAATTGATAGCGAAGGCTTAACTCAACTGTGGATAGCGGGCGTTACTCGCCCGCTATCCCACTATAATTCGCGTGCGGCTTTTACTTCGGTCAGGCTGACTTGCCAGACACCGCTAGGAATCTCAGCTCCGAACATTAATCCAGTACTACCGCCTTGGCTCGGGCAAATGCCTGCAGGGCGAAATTCACATCATCCGCGCTAAGGGCTGCAGACATTTGGGTACGAATTCTAGCCTTTCCCTTGGGTACAACCGGATAAGAAAAGGCGACCACATAAACACCCTGCTCCAGCATTACATCGGCAAATCTCGCTGCCAGAGTGGCGTCGTGCAACATAACCGGAACAATCGGGTGTTCTCCGGGCAGTAAATCCAAGCCCAATTCCTGCAAGCCATCTCTGAACATCGCGGTATTGCCAGCCAGCTTATCCCGGAGATCGCTAGAACTTGAAACCAGCTCCAGTGCCTTCAGGGCTCCGGCAACAACGGGTGGCGCCACCGTATTGGAAAAAAGATACGGACGAGATCGC
>JABHWT010000169.1 GCA_018657645.1 Halieaceae bacterium
AGATCTGATTGATACCGGTGACATCTATTATCCCCTGGCGTGGTCACCAGGGGAGGCCTATGAGTTTCTCATGAACGCACCGCAGTACGAACACTGCGGCGTGGTGGTCAGGCTGCCCGACTGGTGGAAAAAGCGTAGCAGGCCGCGTGCCAGCGTTACTATCGGAGAGAAAAAGAACAAAAATTTCAGTGCCGATTCACTGCTGGATTTCAACCTGCAAATTGTCTTGGGGGACGAGTTGCTCAGCGAGGCAGAGCTGGCAGCACTGACGGCTGCTGGTGACGGTCTTGCATTGATAAAAGGGCAGTGGGTGGAGGTTGATCAAGAGAAACTCAGTGAAGCCCTGGCTCACTGGAAAAAGCTGGAGGCGAAGTCGTTAGGTGGTGGGCTTACCTTTGCCCAAGGGATGCGGTTGCTGGCGGGTGCTCCTGCCGATCTGGGTGAGGATGTTCTGGCCCAGAGCCGAGCGTGGTCGTATGTTCAACCGGGAAAATATTTAGCCACTTTGCTCGAAGAGCTGCGAGCACCGGCTCAGCTAACGGCCACCAAACCAGGGGCGGCACTCAAAACAACACTTCGGCCCTATCAACAAGTGGGTGTGAATTGGTTGTGGTTGCTCTCTCAGTTGGGATTGGGTGCCTGCCTTGCAGACGACATGGGCCTGGGTAAAACCATGCAGGTCATTTCCCTGCTGCTTATTTTAAAAAAGAAGCGGTGTGACAGACCTTCGATATTGGTGCTTCCAGCGTCTCTGATTGGCAACTGGAAAACTGAGCTCGAGCGTTTTGCCCCCTCTCTACGCAGCGTCTTTTTTCACAGCTCCCAGCTGAATAAACAATCAATGGATGCCCTGGTGAATGACAGCACAAGCTTGAAGAACACCGATATTGTGTTGACTACCTATGGGACGCTCATGCGTCAAAACTGGCTGCAAGAGCAGGAGTGGCAGATGTTGGTGCTGGACGAGGCCCAGGCAATTAAGAATCCAGCAGCCAGACAGAGCAAAGCGGTCAAGGATCTCAGAGCCAAATCTCGTATTGCTCTGACCGGCACGCCGGTAGAAAACCGCCTGGCAGATCTTTGGTCACTGTTTGACTTCCTAAACCCGGGGCTACTTGGATCAGCGAGGCGATTCAAGGGGTTTGTGAAAGCGCTGTCCGAGCGGGAGCGTGATCAATATGCGCCGCTACGGAATCTGGTCGGCCCCTATATCCTGCGGCGTCTTAAGACAGATCGCTCGATTATCAGCGACCTGCCTGAAAAGACTGAGGTGCCAGCTTATTGTGGTCTGAGCAAAGTACAGGCTGCGCAGTATCAGCAGGCAGTTAATGAGATGGCGAATGCAATTGAGACCCAGGAAGGTATAAAACGGCGTGGTCTGGTGCTCTCCTATCTGCTGCGTTTCAAGCAGATTTGTAATCACCCATCACAATTGCTGGGTGACGACGAGTATGATCCGGCGAACAGCGGGAAGTTTCAGCGATTAGCGCAGCTGAGTGAAGAGATCGCATCACGTCAGGAAAAGGTGTTAGTGTTCACCCAATTTCGCGAAATGACCGGCCCCCTGGCAACCTATTTGGCGCAACAGTTTGGTCAGCCCGGTCTGGTACTGCATGGCGGCACGGCCGTTAGGCACAGACAAAAACTAGTTGAACGGTTCCAGGCGGAGGATGGCCCCCCCTTCTTTGTTCTTTCGCTCAAGGCGGGAGGAACCGGTCTCAACCTTACCCAGGCTTCCCATGTTATCCATTTTGATCGCTGGTGGAACCCGGCGGTGGAAAATCAGGCCACAGACCGAGCCTTTCGCATCGGACAGAAAAATAACGTACTCGTTCACAAATTTGTCTGCCCTGGAACGGTAGAAGAGAAGATAGACGCCTTGATTAATGAAAAGAAGGCTCTGGCCGACGATTTATTGAATGGTGGCGCTGACACATTGGTTACCGAGATGGATAATGAGACGTTACTCAACCTGGTATCACTCGATATTGAGAAGACACAAGTCTGATAGGAGTCGTAGATGAGTTACGGAGGGTGGTCTCCCTATGTGCCGGTGGCACAGCGGCGCGCGAAGGCAGCCAGAGAGGTCAAAAAACTACGAAAAAACGGCATGGTAATTGAACCCATTGAGATTGATGGACGCAAAATCGCCCGTACGTTCTGGGGGCAAGCCTGGTGTAATCACCTGGAGAAGTTCAGTGATTATGCGAACCGCCTACCCAGAGGGCGAACCTATGTTCGTAACGGCTCGGTTTGTCATCTAGCAATCTCAAAGGGCAGTGTTGAGGCCATCGTCAGTGGCTCCGCACTGTATAGAGTCAACGTCAGCATCTCTCCACTGCCTGAAAAAAAATGGAAAGACGTTCGCCAGCAATGTGCCGGGCAGATTGGCTCCATGCTGGAATTATTGCAGGGACGTTTGTCTGATAATGTGATGGAGACAGTAACCGAGCAGAACCAGGGGCTGTTCCCCAGTCCCAGTGAGATAAAACTCGCCTGCGACTGTCCCGACTGGGCTGCGATGTGCAAACACATTGCCGCCGTCCTGTACGGTGTTGGTGCCAGGCTAGACCATCAGCCGGAAATGCTATTTCTACTGCGTAATGTTGACCTTGAGGACCTGATTACCACGGAGCTGGATATTTCGTCCGCCACATCTGGAAAGGGCAAACGGCGTCGACTGGCAGGGGCTGATCTTGCCGATGTCTTCGGAGTGGATATGGAGGAACCGGTAAAACCGGCTCGCAGAAAACCCGCTGTTAGAAAAAAAGCGGCCACCAGGAACAAGCAAGAGTTTAAGCCAACAGCGGCGGCAGTTACCAGGCTACGCAAGCGATTTGGGATGAACGTTGCACAGTTTGCGAAACTGGTTGGCGTCAGTCCACCGACCGTATCCAACTGGGAAAATGGTAGCGGTAAGCTCAATCTTCGCCAACGTAATTTGAATGCGCTCATCAAGGCGGCTGAACTCACACCGGAGCAGGCCCAGAGAGAGGTCGGTTCAGCCCGATAGGAAGTACTGCGGGAATGTGTCGTTCAGATTGTCGACAATGCAGCTATCCACTGAGCACGGCCCGCGAAAGGGCGTGGGGTTCCAACCGTCGCGGGTCGTGCTCAGTGGATAGCGTGTTCGATGCTCTCAAGAGCCGATAAAACCCTTGTATTGTAGTCTTAAATCCATGTCGTTGCGTCCATCAATAATAATGCCCCTCAAGACACGCCGTGAACCCATACCCGAAAAGAGGGGCAGGCTCTCCCTGCTGCAGACGGTCATGATGGGCATTATCATCGATCGACTTTTACCGAATTCAATCGCACTGAAGAGTTTCTGGATGAGCCCAAGTTAGTGATAATTCAAGTAAGTACTATTTGAGCGACCATAATAATGGTATATACCCCGTGGTATTGACTTGATATACCAATATTATGGTATTAGTATTAGGTGCATGAATATGCTCCCTGAACTAGGTTCTCGATTAAGAGTGGCCCGAAAACGTCGTTTTCCGGATGATGATCTGGCCGCGTTCGCAATCCGCATTGGAGTAGCCCGCGCTACATTGCAAAAGATGGAGGCTGGAGACCTGAGTGTATCCATGGGGCGCTACTATGCAGCGGCTCGGCGATTAGGGCTATCCGAGGGGTTCGAGGCCTTATTCGAGCAGACAGGCAGTATGTTTGATGACTAGAGCTCGTTACGATGTTTATCTAAACACGCCGGATTTTCCCATCACACATGTGGCTGACCTGGCTGTTGACGAAGATGGCGAGGTCCTCAATCAAGTTGGTTTCCGGTACCAATCAAAGTACTTGGTGGCACCAAACGCCTTTTCACTCGACCCGGCACAACTGCCTCTTGGCCCCGGGGAGATTCAACTCCAGTGTCGCAATGGCATTCCGGCTCTAATTGACGACTATCTACCAGACGCCTGGGGCCGCCGAGTGATGGTCAGGCTAGCCCGTGCTCGGCATCAAACGGACTTCAATGCTAACAGCGTTATCGATTCGCTGGCCCTGGTAGGGAACAGCCGCATTGGGGCGCTAGCAATCGTTTCAAAAGGGGGCAGCCCCCAATACAATCAGGGTGAGACGGTGGCGTCCATCGCTGAAGCAGAGCTCGCTGCCCAGCGCATAGATGATATCGAACACTCTGATATCGACCCCTCTGGCCTGAGCTTACTCTACCTGGCCAATTCGGGAACCGGCGTCGGGGGCGCTCGTCCTAAGGCATTATTGCATGACGAAAAAGGCAGCTACCTGGCGAAATTCAATCGACAGCATGCTGACCCCTATAACAATGCGCGCGTCGAGCTTGCATGCCTGCGCATGGCCCGGGCGGCAGGTCTCCAGGTGAGTGACGGGTACGTTCTCGAGGGCATTAACGGGCGGGAGGTTCTGCTTCTAGAGCGTTTCGATGTTACCCCGTCTGATAGGCGTCACCACCTGATCACGGTCAATGGCCTACTGAAAGAAACATCGACACAGCGTGACGTAGGAAGAGCATTTCGCTATGACATGATAGCGGAGCAGATAGCACGCTATGCGGTGAATATAGAGGAGTCCCTGACTCAGCTGCTTAGATTGATGTTGTTTAACGTTGCTATCCACAATACGGATGATCATGAGCGTAATTTCAGTCTTATTCACAGGCAAGGGCAGTATCAACTCGCACCAGCCTACGATTTGGTTCCCAGCGTCACTGCCGGAAGCTATCACGCGGCAGGGTATCACTACACGGTGACACCACCGAGGCCAACCGACGCTATCAAGCAGGGCAAAGTATTTGGATTGCCTAAAACGATTGTGGGTCAAATCTCCGAACAGGTGATCGACGCTGTTTCCAGGTGGCAAGAGTTCGCCGCATCGACGGAAGTTGGTGAGCAAGATGCTGAGCGCATTGAAAAGATGCAGCAGCTCTAGACGGCTCCTAGCCCGGAAAATGCACCAGCTGCCTAATCAAAATCCGGTGCATTCCTGACCAGCATTTCCACCAGCAGCTCGGCGTGTTTTTCCACGACATCCTCATTTTTAGGGTCGGTACCGAACAGGAGGCGGCACTCGGGCGCAAAGTAGAAGATAGTGGAGCAGGCACTGATGAGAATGTAATACCAGTGGACAAAACCCTGCTTGCTCAGGCCAAGAATCTGGCCAGTCAGTGCCTCCATGGCATCACAGGCAGGTTTTATATGGTTGTCGACCAGGTAGTGAACACGCCAGGAGTCACCGGTGGCTTCCTGACTCACCAGTGCACTTGTTTCCGGGTGCTGCGCGCTATAACGAACATAAAAGCGCACGATGGTTGCCAACTGCTCCTGAGGCGATAAATCCTTGAGTATCTCCAGGCGCTGATCTATGCGCTCGCGCATATTTCCAAATTTGGCATCGACCACCGCCCGCCACAGGGATTCCTTGTCATCGAAATGGTAGGTCGCCAGACCGCGATGCACATCGGCAGATTTTTCGATATCGCGGATGGTGACACCCTCATAACCGCGATAGGCGAACAGCTCAGTGGCTGCCGAAAGCAGCTTTTGCCGGGTTTTCTCAGTGCGCGCCTGGGTGCGCTTATTGGATTTTTCAGGGTTATCAATTTGCATGTGGGGGAGTATACCTACTTTTCCTTCCGCAGTAGATTAATTAGTAGACATGCTAAAAACTAATCTATATATTAGCATTCGTTCTAATTATGGTTAATATATGGGGTGGTAGGTATGACAACAGATTTTTCACCTAGCGGCGTGTTGAAAAAGTCTCTGGCGAGTGCAGTACGAGGCGTTGTCAGGCGGGTTTGCACAATGACTGCTGCTGGGCTGATGCTAATGGCGGCCAATGCCAGTGCCCAGATGGTGCTGGAGGAAGTCGTTGTCGTTGCCAACAGGGTCGAGTCCAAGCTGATGGAAACCGCGGCGGCAGTAACGGCCTTTGATGCCGAGATGCGCGAGCAATTAGGCATTGAAAACGCCCATGATATCTCCGCCCACACCCCGTCTCTGACGATTGCACCCAGTCGTATTAGTATTCGCGGCATTGGAAGGCCCACCGTGGCCCTGGGTTCTGATCCTGGTGTGGGACTGTACTGGGACGGCGTTTACAATACCGAAAATGATGTTTTTAGCTATTCGAATTTTCTGGATATAGATCGACTCGAGGTGCTGCGTGGCCCGCAGGGCACGTTGTATGGGCGCAACTCCATTGGTGGTGCCATTAACTTTATCAGCAAACAGCCCACCCAAGAGTGGGAGGGTAAGGTTGTCGGTGAACTCGGTAACTACGACTCCTATATGGTTCAGGCCCTGGTCAGCGGACCGGTGACAGAAAAACTGTCGGTCCTGGTCGCGCTATCACAAATAGAGCGCGAGGAAGGTTTCCAGAAGGACGTGGTCAGCGGTGAAGAGTATGACCTGGCCGAAAGCACCTATGGCACAATCAGCTTCAAACATTTAACAACTGATCGCTGGAGCAACTCCCTCAAGTTATTGAGCCGCGATGGCAGCACTACCGCAGACAACCCCTATGTGCTGGAGCCCTATACGACCGACTTTATTCAGGAAGTCAGGGATGTGGATACAGGGGTACAGCTAAATTTCCCGGGTATGTTCCCCGGGCAGAACTTTATCAACATGAACCAGGGTATGACCCGCGATAATCCTGCGCTCAAGGATATTGGAGATGTTGCGATAGACCGCAAGCCCTATGTTAATAATGAGCGCGATGCCGCCATTTTTATCAGTGATTATCAGGGCGATGGCTTTAGTGTGAAGTACACCTTCGGCTACTCGGAATTTGACTATTCCTCAGATTACGATGCCGACGCTATCAGCGCGGCCGATTCGGGTGTGGATTGGAGCCAGTTGCGGTTTGTGGGAATCCCCGTATCACTCTTCACCGGTTATACCTTTACGCCCTCTGACCTGACGCGGCCATTCTTCCAGGAAGCCCAATTTACCTCGCACGAGCTACAATTGACCAGTGAACTCGATGGACCGGTTAACTTCATAACAGGCCTGTACTACTACAGGAGTGATGAAAAGCAGGGTTTGGCTTTTATCGAGCACAATGAGGAGCTGATGGATACCTATCGCTTCTTCGGCGGCTTTATTAATGGCGCCACGGACGACGGGGGAGACCTGTTTCGCGGTGAGTCCCAACTCGATACGACTTCATACGCCGCCTATGGCCAGATGACCTGGGACTGGTCTGACCAAACGATCTTTACCTTGGGCTTACGCTATTCCTATGATGAGAAAGACGGCAAGGACCATACCTTTGCCCAGTATGTGGGTGATCCGGCCGACCCCACGGTGTACCGCAAGATTAAAGACGACTGGGATCAGTTCACCTGGCGCATAGGCGTTGATCACCTCATCAACGACGACCACTTCCTGTATGCCTTTGCGGCCACTGGCTACCGGTCGGGCGGCTTTAACCTGATGACGCCAACGGCCGGTACCGATGTCGATACTGTCGACCCCGAGGATTTACTCTCCCTTGAGCTTGGCTACAAGGGGAGTTTCTGGGACCAGCGACTTAACTTCACCAGTGCGCTTTACTATTACGATTATACCGACTTGCAGGTGCTAAAGGCCGATGTCATCGAGGGCGTCACGCTGTCTGTGTACGAAAATGCCGCGGAGGCGGAAGCCTGGGGCGTCGAAGCGGAATTGATTGCCTTGCTGGCAGAGGGTTTGACCCTCTCCATGGCCTGGTCCTACAACGACACTGAATACGAAGATTTCTCCTCGGCGGATACCAATGCCTGCGCCATTGGCCCGATGGTAGAGGGTCGCAGCCAGGACCCACTGTGTACCCAGGAGCAGAACCTGTCTGGAAATAGCTTCCCCCTGGCACCGGAAAATAGCTTCTCGGCCAACCTGGTTTACGCCTGGCAAATGCTGTCGCTGGATTGGCGTGCCGCTGCCAGTTATATGGTTACCGATGAGCAGTATATGACGTCGTTTAACCGCAAGGACCATGACCTGATTGATGATTGGGATCGCTGGGATGCACGCCTGACTGCCGCTTCCCCGGAGTTGACCTGGGAAGTGACCGCTTATGTTAAAAACATTGGCGATGATCGTGAGGTCATCCTGCGGGACCGGCCCAGCACCGTGACCCACAATTCAGCCTCGTCGCTTACCGCGCCGAGAACTTACGGACTGAGGCTCACCTATAACTTCTGACAATTGGCTGCCGGGACATGTCATGAAAACGATTATTGACCGGACGTGGGGCCTGTGTCTGCTGTTTTTGGTGGATAGCGTGTTCGATGCTCTCAAGAGCCGATAAAACCCATGTATTGTAGTCTTAAATCCATGTCGTGGCGTCAATCAATAATAATGCCCCTCAAGACACGCCGTGAACCCATCCATGGGGGCTCGGCTGCAGCGTCCCTGCTGCAGACGGTC
>JABHWT010000137.1 GCA_018657645.1 Halieaceae bacterium
ATGATGTTGCGCGAGAGTTTCAACAATGCGGATCGCAAGAAAACCGACAATAATGTGGATGCTGTGGTTAAGCTCCGCTATAAGGGCAGCGACAGTCTGAGCTACACCCTGGCTCTGGGCCGCAAAAATAGAGCGGCCTCTTACCAGGAACGTTACCTGTGGCTTCCCATGCAATCTACAGGTGGTTTGGCCGATGGCTTCACCTATACGGGTAATATAGGATTGGACTCCGAAGTAGCCCACGAGATCGAGCTGGGGCTGGATTTCAATGGTAGTAATTTCACGCTGTCACCACGCCTGTTCTATCGGGACGTGAAGGACTATATTCAGGGCACGCCGAGCAGCAATACGTCTGCTGTCATGTTGGTCCGAATGATGAACATGATGAATGACACCAACAACCCCGACCCTCTGGAGTTCAATAATGTCGATGCCTCTTTATGGGGCTTCGACATGGACTGGGCTTGGCGACTGGACTCGAACTGGTCCTTCAGCGGCCTGGTCAACTACGTGCGTGGTAAGCGTGAAGATATAGGTGATGACCTCTACAGGATCGCGCCACCCAATGCTACGGTGGGGCTCAATTATGACCAGAGCACCTGGAGTGCCCGTATCGAATCAGTTCTGTACAGCAAACAGGACCATGTCAGCCAAACCAATGCCGAGCGACAAACCGCCGGCTATGGCATTGTCAATCTTAGTGCGAGTTGGCAGGCTACTAGCGCGCTACAGTTGGCAGCGGGGGTAGAAAACCTGCTGGACAAAGAATACGATAATCACATTGGTGGTTATAATCGGGTGCGTAACTCGGATATAGCTGTGGGCCAGCGTTTACCGGGTTACGGCATCAACGGGTTTCTGCGCATGACGTACGAGTTCTAAGAGCCTACTGAATAAATCAGCGGCGCGATCCAGGCTCTTAAGGACATATACAATTGGCATTGAGTTTGCCAATATGCTCGCTCTTGTCCCTGTCGGTAGGGCCGTGGCTTAGGAGTTTCATCCGAGGTCGGATGGTGGGGGAATGGACGCCACTGCCTATAGCCGGGAACTGATTGCTGTGAGGAATATGGTATGGAGTTTGACGCTCTGGTAAAAAGCCGTCGGGCCGACAATAGTGACTTTGTGACTTACGTCGGATTCGAGGAAGACTCCGCGCTGTCATGAGGCGGGCCCCCGCCTACAGAACATCGACCCGAATTTTGCGCAGCCTTCTGCTGATCCGCGGTTTGGCTTTAATGGGTCAGGCCGCGGTGGTCGCCTATGTCTTCAGCCTGAAAACTGCCGGGCTCGCTATAGGCGGAATTGCTGTCAGTCTGACCGGCCTGGCGTTGATTACAGCCATCAGCTTTTGGCGCTTAACCCGGGAATGGCCGGTTACTGATATTGAGTTTGTTATCCAGCTACTGATCGACGTATGCGGTTGGACACTGCTGATGTACTTCTGCGGTGGCGCCAGCAACCCCTTTATATCCTATTACCTGGTGCCCCTGGTTATTTCTGCGGCAGTGCTGCCCTGGACCTACACCTGGCTGATTACCGGGGTTTCGTTAGTGGGCTATAGCCTGCTTTTAGTGTATTACGTCCCGTTGCCGTTGTTTACGCCCCTGGGCGGCATGCATGATGGCGCTTTTAACACCCATGTGCTGGGTATGTGGTTTAATTTCATTGTGAGCGCGGGACTAATCACCATTTTTGTAGTGCGTATGGCTGCGGCTCTAAGGCAGCGAGATACAGCGGCGGCCGAGCAGCGGGAGGACACGCTGCGCAACGACCAGATTCTAGCGGTGGCCGGTATTGCTGCAGGCACCGCCCACGAGTTGGCCACGCCCCTGTCGACAATGACCGTGCTGGTGGAGGACTTGCTGCAGGACAGACAGCTAAGCCCAGAGCAGCACGGGGATTGCGAACTGCTGGATGAGCAACTGAAGCGGTGCAAGGCGATCCTGCAGAAACTGTCTCGTACTGCAGAGTTGTCGGAAACCGGCCAAACAACCACCATGCCCCTGGATGATTACCTTCAGGATGTGCTGGCCAGGTGGCACCTTATTCGCCCACTGGCGACTTTTACGGTGACTGTCCGCGGCCCCGGTTCCGCACCGCTACTGGAATTCGAGCCCAGCTTGAACCAGGCATTGGAAAACCTGCTGAACAATGCGGCTAATGCAGCACCCGAAGGTATCGAGGTAGTGTTGGACTGGAATGAAAGCTGGCTAATAGTATCGGTTGCAGACCAGGGGCCCGGTGTGCCCCTGGCTATCATGGAGCAGGTGGGGCGACCGCAGCTGCAGGCGAGCGAATCGGGTCTGGGCTTGGGTTTGCTACTGAGCCACGCCACCGTCAATCGCTACGGCGGCACGATTGAACTACACAACCGGGCACAGGGTGGGGCGGTGGCGACGCTCAAGTTACCCAGGTTGTCGGTGCAGGGCCCATGAGTGCGACCCGCGTATTGCTGGTGGATGATGACCCGGTGTTCAATGATCTAATGGCGCGGGGTTTTATCAAGCGAGGTTTTGAAACCCGACAGGCCCACAATGCAGAACAGGCTGTGGAACTGGCTGCCGCATTCGGGCCGGCGCTA